>CALKHY010000120.1 GCA_937988795.1 uncultured Candidatus Saccharibacteria bacterium | reverse complement strand
ACAGCCTGCAGCTTGTTGGCGGACGCCAGCTGTAGCCGGGTGTTGCTGTGATAGTCGTACGAGACGATTGCATAGCGGTCCTCGCTATCGCCGTCAGAGGAACCGAGCTGGAAGACAACGCGCGATCCGCTCCAGTCGATCAGCTGAATCTGCGCCGCTTCGGCGATAGTGGTCGATTTGCCGTTCTCGATGTCGATCAATAGCAGACTACTCAAGAGGAAACCGCCGCTGTCGCGCTTGCCGTCCCGGGTTGATATGAACGCCGCCTTTTTGCCGTCAGGGCTTACTGCTAGGCTGATGTTGCTGTTTTCGTTGCCGGTGGCGGCCAGCAATACTTCGCGGTTTTTGCCGTCCAGGTCACTCTTAAACAGGTCGTATTTGCCGTTGGCGCGGCTCACAAACACTGCTTTGCGGTCGATGACCATTGTTGCCTTTGTTGGCTTTTCGGGGTTCTCATTTAGGCTGATCGCTTCGCTACGATAGCCGGACTTGCTCAGCGCAATACTCCCCTCGGCCACGACCGTACTCTCGAGCGTCAGGGTAATTTTGCCATCTTTATCCGACACCGCAGTCACGCGGCCGTTGGTAGCTTCGACACCTTCCAGCGGTTGGCCGGAGAGGTAATCCCGCACTTCGATAACGTACTGCACGCCGGTTGCATTGAGGGCGAACCGCCCGAGCGGGTTGCTGCCCCAGCCGATCACCACGTTGCGCTCGATCTGCTCAAAGCCGACCTGCCTGATAGTGAGCTGTGTCGGGCCGAGCTTAAGATCGGTAAACAACACGTTGCCGTCGCTGTCGGTACGGGCCTCCTTGCCGCCCAGGGATACGTCAACACCCTTTAGCGGCAGCTGCGTGGTACTGTCCACGACCATGAGCGACGAACTACTGCGCACACCCGCGGTGTTGAGTATCCAGTAGCGCGAGGTAGGCACGGTAAATGCTGTAGCGATGCCGGCAACTACCAGTAAGATAACAATGGAGCGGAACCATTTGCTGCGCCAGAAACCGCCGCGTTTGCGGTACGGAACTGGCGCGCCTTTGGCCGAAGCTGCGTCCTGCGCCGCCAGCACCTCGTCGCTTTCTTTGGCCACAATGTCTTTGATCGCCTGATCTGTTTTTTCGTCGTCAAATGGTGTGTCTTCGGAATCACTTATGCTGCTGAGGTCGGTTTCTTCTCCAGCGTCTTCTGCTGCCGGCTGTTGCTCTCTAGACTCCTCGGACGCTTCAGATTCAGCAGGCTGATCATCTGGCTGTTCCTGCTCATCAGAGTCGCCTTCGCCAGCTTCTTCATCATCCTCCTTGGGAATCGGCACCAGGTCCGGCGGCACTTCCTTTTTCGGCTGTTCGTCCTCTTTGTCTGGCAGCGCGTCCGAAGCGTCCACCTCTTCCTCGTCCGCCTTGAACTCCGGAGGACCTTCGGGTTCAGCCTCGGTGTTCAACGCCTTCTTCTGGAGGTCTTTGTCTTCCGACTCGCCCGATTTACTTTTCTTTTTCCTCGATGCATCAGGCATATGCTTATTATACCAATAGCGCCACGCCCGAAGTCACCATTACAACTGCGAGCATGATTTTAACAAAACGGTCACCGCGCTTAATGGCAATATGTGTCCCGATATGACTGCCGATAGTCGACCCGATCAGACCGGCAGCACCGTGCCACCAGTACACCAGACCCTGTATTGAGAGCAGTACAAACAAGATGACCGACTGTACCGACTGCGCAACACGTTTGGTAGCATTGGACTCCAGTGCGCTCAGCCCAAACAAAAACATTAATATCAACACCAGCACCGACCCCATGCCCGTGCCAATCACTGTTTGCAG
>CALKHY010000119.1 GCA_937988795.1 uncultured Candidatus Saccharibacteria bacterium | reverse complement strand
GTGCCGCGTTCTGTCGCACTGTCATTTACTGTGGATTTGCCCAAGGAAGAAGAGTCTAAGCCGCAACCCGAACCAGAAGAGCCAGCCTACCAGCGCAACTTCCAGGCTTGGCTAGATTTCCTGTTCCACCGCCAGAAGAATTGACACAATGCCTTCATGCATGCTATCATGCATGCATGAAGGCGGTACAATACACTATCCGTAACGTTCCGGAGCAGGTCGACCGGTATTTGCGCAAGAAAGCACGCCTGAGTGGCAAAAGCCTGAATCAGGTAATTATTGACGAGCTGTCCGAGCGGGCAGGCAAGCCTAACCAAACCTTGCGCGAATCCCTGGCTTGGTTTATTGGCGGCAACACGATGGATGACGATACGCTAAAGGCGTTAGCGGAAGATGACAAAAGACAGAAAGAGATCGCCAAACGCGAAATGGGCTTATGATCATCGATACAAATGTCTATAGCGCCATAGATATGGGCGTTCAGTCCGCCACTGATATTCTGGATAATGCTGCAGAGCTGCTGATACCGTTGCCTGTTGTTGCCGAGCTGCGTTTTGGATTTGTTAGAGGTTCGCGTCGGGCCGAGAACGAATCCAGGCTGCAAACCCTGCTATCGCAGCCCAATGTCCAGGTGTTATGTCCCACATTGCAAACTTCGGTTATATATGCAGAACTGCAGCTGATCTGTGTGCAAAAAGGGCGCGTATTGTCGCAAAACGACATATGGATTGCCGCTTTGGCCAAGGAGACTGGCGGCACATTGGTGACTTTTGATAAAGATTTTAAGGCACTAAGCGACATTTTCGGCGACAAGCTGTTGATCCTAGAGTAGTGCTGGGAGGATTGACAAAGTTACTTCTGTTTGGTATGATATTGCTAGTCGGGTAGAAAGCCTGACAATGAGGGTATTTGGGATAGTTATCGCGGGGTGGAGCAGCGGCAGCTCGCGTGGCTCATAACCACGAGGTCGCAGGTTCGAGTCCTGCCCCCGCAACCAAAGTAAGTACCCCAGGCGAAAGCCTAGGGTATTTTCTTTGTCTGGGGACGTGGCTTGAATCTGCGACCAAAAATTTTGCCAACGGCAAAATTTTTAAGATTGCAAGTGCGTTCGCAAGCTCTGCGCACAGATGCTCGCATCGAGCACGGAGCGCAGCGGCTTTCGCAAAGTGAAAGCACTCCTGTCCTAGTTTTGTCAGATATAGTTACAAGTAGCGTTCATCGTTAAGTTTGCGGCACTCCTCAGGCGCTAGTAAGGTATCCGGCAGCGGCATGGGGCAGCTTATGTTTTGATTTTTGTTGTGCCAAAGGTAAAACGAGCCACGCCCAAGTTCAACCGCTATTGGCTGTTTGTTGGCGCGGTTTCTGCGTTCCTTTTGCTCGTTTACGTTGTCATTGAGGCTTTACAGGTGCCGGTGTTGACCGACACTTCTGTATTATCGGGATTATCGGGCGGTACCTATCAGCCCCTCTTGGGGGTTGGTCTGCTGGCTGCCGATGTACTGTTGCCGGTGCCATCAAGTCTCATCATGACGGCGCACGGTGCGCTGTTCGGCCTGTTTGCCGGCGCTATGCTTTCGCTCGCCGGCAGCCTGCTGGGCTTTGCGCTGGCTTTCTGGCTGGGGCGCCGTACCTCGCCGGCTATTCGGAGGTTGCTCATGCCAGAAGAGACAGCCCGCGCGGCCCGCGTGCTGCAAAAGTGGGGGCTGCTCGCCATCGTCATAACCCGGCCGGTGCCGATCCTGGCCGAAACAACCGCTATCGCGGCTGGCACATCCGGGCTGTCATTCGGCAAGTCGCTGCTCGCGGCAGTGGCAGGACTGTTGCCGGTGTGCCTGGTGTACGCCTGGGCCGGCGTCCGCGCCAGAGACTTTGGGGCAGCAGCAATCATCTTTTTGGTCCTCGTCGCCATAGCGGCAATTATTTGGGCCAGACAGAAGCATAGAGTGCACGATTGACTTGTTTGTATAATTCCAGACCGACAGCGTAGTACTGGTATGCTATGGTGAAAGTATGGAAAAGGTAAAAGTTATCAAGCAGGGCGGCGGAGGCGGTGCGATTTACTGTCTGGGATTTATTGGTGCGGCCGTCTATTACATCCAAACAGCTGATGGTTTTTGGCAAGGCATACTAGGCATCTTAAAGGCCTTTGTCTGGCCGGCGTTTCTTATTTATGAGTTGCTGAAGTCACATAGTGTTTGATATCTGTGGATAACCGTGTTTGTTCGTAAAATATTCGGCTTGCATAGCGCTTGTGGCTTGCTACACTGATGATGAGTGAGCACAACACGAAAACCTTGACAAAACATAAGAATTATGTAAAATAAGTAGTGTTGTGATATCACAAACAAAAATTTAAACAAATAAAAACAAAAAAAGAGAGGGTAAGAGCAATGACGCTCAAAACAAAAAGTGGGTTAAGCTTTGAATTACTGCCAACAAACGACCAGAGAATACTGGAAATAGACAGGGTATTCTCTGACTAAAGCCAAAAACTCTAAGCAAAAAGTCCTGGGGTTTTAAGCCAGGACTTTTTGCTATACTGGCCACATGACAGTTGTTCTTGGAAAAGTGCAGGCAGCACTGGATGCGCTGGGTCTCAAGTACAAGGTAATGGACTGTGACCCGACGCTGGCGGATACGGCGCAGTTCTGTGAGGCGTATAACTTCCGGCTTGGCCAGTCGGCGAATGCGATTATTGTGGCGAGCAAGGGTGGGGAGCCGAAATTTTGTTGCTGCGTAGTGTTGGCCACAACCAAACTTGATGTTAATAACGTTGTGCGCAAGCTTATGAGTGTGCGCAAGGCATCGTTTGCCACAGCCGAGCAAACGCGCGAACTGACCGGCATGGAAATTGGCGGTGTTACACCCATAGGCCTGCCCGAAGATCTGCCGATTTACGTGGATGCGGCAGTTATGGAACAGGCCGAAGTGGTCATCGGCGGCGGCAACCGCTCGAGCAAAATCATCATTAATCCGCAAGAATTTACAAAAGTGCCTAATGTAACCGTTGTAGAGTATCTGGCAAAATCCAAAGAATAGGGGTGCGCTTACGGCAACGAAGACAGGGCGTGCGCCATCAGCAGGCCCATGGAGAACGCGGCTGCAATAAGACAGGCTAGAATTTTGCGCCAGATGTTGCCGTCGAAGATGATCAGGAGCGCGCTCGCCACCACGCCGGGCCAGGCGAAATAGGGCATGAATGCGTATACCGGAAGCAGGTGCATCCACAGCACCAATCCTGCGATCGGGTCGGTGGCGCCTGCAAATTGCAGCTTTATGGCGCCGATTAGAAGGATGGGGCCAAGGCAGAGCAAGGCAACGGCCCAGAGTACAATAACAAGCCAGGTAAAGCGGCGCGGTTTTTCCGCTGGTTTTGGCGGCTGGTTTGTCGGTATGGGCAAGGGTTGGGGCTTGTCCGCTTCCTCGGGTTCTATGTCAAACGACCGCTGTACGGCGTCGGGATCGGGATAGGGTTTGGGTTTGTCGTCCATATGGGTAAGAACTCGCTGTCAATAATACCTTCAGTATATTGCCTATGGATTGAATGAAAAAGCTTATTGTTGTTTGTTGTCCAAGCAGGGGGGCGAGGATCGAGGCAACGCTTGATGGCAGACTAGCTTCGCTATTCCGCCATCAGCTAGATATTGTCAAATCAGATAGATTTGACAATATGCGCGACGCCCGCGGGGTCGTGAGTCCGGGATAGTCAAATGGCCAAAATAAAAAGTCCCTCTAAATGAGGAACTTCTTATTTTGGTAGCAGGGGCGAGGATCGAACTCGCGACCCCGGGCTTATGAGTCCCGTGCTCTAACCAGCTGAGCTACCCTGCCTTGGTAACGAGACAAAACCTGCGGTTTTTTCTCGTCGCGCCGGGCGAAAAACGCGGTTTTCGCTCGGGCTGCTCTTTTTCCCTCGGGCACACGGAACCCCAAGGTAGAATAGTGTTAATATAGCAGATTTTGTCTCTGTTGGCTAGGGGGTTGCCGATTTTAGCAGACCTGCATAATGCGGTAAAATTGAGAGAGATGCAACTCAAGGGGATCAGACCGGGCAAGTATGTCGTGGCCGTCTCTGGCGGTGTGGATAGCATGGTGTTGCTCGATTTGCTCAGGCAAAAGCCGAAGCTTGAGCTGATTGTGGCGCATTTCGACCATGGCATTCGGCCAAATTCGGCTGATGACCGCAAGCTGGTGCAGCGTGTTGCTAAGCAGTATGGCCTGCCGTTCGTGTACGCCGAGGGTAAACTTGGCCCCAAAGCCAGTGAGGCGCTGGCGCGCGAAGCGCGGTATGCGTTTTTGCGCAAGGTACAGGAAGAATCTGGCGCCGAGGCGATCATTACCGCGCACCACCAGGACGACATGCTGGAAACAGCGATTATGAACCTGCTTCGTGGCACCGGCCGGCGCGGACTAACGTCGCTCAAAAGCCGAAGGGACGTAGTGCGGCCGCTGCTCAATTGGACGAAGAAGGCCATCCGCGAGTACGCCGAAGAGCACGATCTGGTGTGGGCCGAGGACGAAACCAATGACGACGAGCGTTATTTGCGCAATTACATCCGCCACAATATCCTGTCGCGATTCACCAAAGCGGGCAGGGAAGCGTTGGCCCGCCACATCAAGCAGGCAGCCAGGGTCAACGAAGAAATCGATAAACTGCTTGAAAAGGATTTGGACGAACAACCCAGCAAAACTGAGCTCAGCCGCAGCTGGTACGTGCAGCTGCCGTACGCCGTGGCTACGGAAATGATGGCTGCCTGGCTGCGTCGCAATGGCATCCTGCAGTTTGACCGCTACATGATTGAGCGACTGGTAGTTGCGGCCAAAACAGCTAAGCCTGGCAAGCTTGCCGATGTCAATGCTCAGCATATTATCGAGTTCACCAAGGATAAAATTGCGCTAAAAAATCGCAAGAGCTAACCTTTTAGCCGCAAGCGGCGCTTATCATGTATAATTGCCAAATATGGATAATGGAAAAAAGTCATTTCGCGCCACCCCCACCCGTCCGGGCGGCGGGCGTAATTTCAAAAGCTTCGGGTTTGTTGCACTGCTGATCCTGTTTGGCTTGATCATCTTTGCTGCATACAACCAATCGGCCACGCTTAAGACAATTTCACTTTCGGAGGCCATTAAGAATACGAACGAGGGTAATTATAGTAAGCTCGTGCTGGATGGCAACGAGCTGACGATCACCGAGCAGGGCAAAGAGACGCCGTCACTCAAGACGTACACCGAGCCCGGAACGTCGCTGAAAGAGCAGGGGTTTGACCTCTCGAAAGTGGAGTTTGAAGCGCGCGAGCAGTCGAGCGGCTCGACGCTCGGTAATCTGGCGATTGCGCTGCTACCGGTCATTATCATTAGCGCGGTGTTGTTCTTTATGCTACGAAGCGCACAGGGGCAGGGCAACCAGGCGCTGAGCTTTGGCAAGAGTCGTGCGCGTTTGTACGGCAACGAAAAGGACAAGGTGGTATTTTCCGACATAGCCGGCAGCGAGGAGGCCAAGCAGGACCTGCAAGAGGTTGTGGAGTTTTTGAAGTATCCGAAGAAGTTTGCCAATCTCGGTGCCCGCATTCCGAAGGGCGTGCTGCTGGTCGGCCCGCCTGGAACTGGTAAAACCATGCTGGCCCGCGCGGTAGCCGGCGAGGCCAACGTGCCGTTCTTTAGCATTTCTGGTTCGGAATTTGTCGAAATGTTCGTCGGTGTTGGTGCGAGCCGTGTTCGTGATTTGTTCTCTAAGGCGAAAAAGAACGCGCCGTGCATTATCTTCATTGACGAGATCGACGCCGTTGGTCGCCGCCGCGGCAGCGGTATGGGCGGTGGGCACGACGAGCGCGAGCAGACGCTCAACCAGATACTGGTCGAGATGGACGGTTTTGAACAAGGCCAGAATGTTATTGTGCTCGCGGCAACCAACCGCGCCGACGTGCTTGATCCTGCCCTGCTCCGTCCGGGCCGCTTTGACCGCCGCGTGAACATCGACCTGCCGGACCGCAAGGACCGCCTGGCTATCCTGAAGGTGCACTTTGCCAAGAAACCGATCGCGTCCGACGTTGACCTCGACGCGTTGGCTGCCAAGTCGGCTGGCTCGTCAGGCGCCGACCTGTCCAACATTGCCAACGAAGCAGCCATTATTGCTGCCCGCAAGAATCACAAAGAGATCACGAACGACGACGTAACCGAAGCGTTCGAGCGTGTCGCCATCGGTCCGGAGCGCAAGAGCAAGGTGATGAGCGACAAAGAGAAGGAGCTCACCGCCTACCACGAAGCCGGCCACGCGCTCGTCGGCCACGTACTGCCAGACAGCGACCCGATCCATAAGATTACCATTATTCCGCGTGGTGGCACCGGTGGCGTTACCTGGTCTATTCCGCCGGAAGACAAGAGTTATCACAGCATTGTTGAGTTTAAGGACGTGCTGGCCCGTCTGCTTGGCGGCCGCATCGCCGAAGAGATTATTTACGGCAAAGACCATGTGACAACCGGCGCTGGTTCTGACCTGCCCCGTGCTGCCGAACTGGCCCGCGACATGATCATCAACTACGGCATGGGCAGTGGCAAACTGCGCGACCAAGTCTTCCGTGTCGAAGAAGGCATGATGCTCGAGCGCATGGTACACGAGCGCCAGTTCTCTGACGACACTGCCAAGCTGATTGACGACGAAGTGGAAGCGCTCATTAAAGAGGCTGCAACCCGGGCCCGACTGGTCATCAAGGCCAACATGGACAAGTTGCACGCACTCAAGGACCGCCTGCTTGAGAAAGAAACACTCGAGGCGGACGAGGTCAAGAAGATCCTCGAAGGCGCCCGCATGCCGAAAGCTGCCGCGTTGTACTAATTTGGCTGTCCGAAACGCCATGCTTTGTAAACTTTAGGCTAGAGATAAGTCGGCGCCCGGCTTATACTTAAGTGAGATTGTGTAAGCCATATTTTGATCGTTGTTCATGCAGGAAACGCAAAAATCAGGTACCGCCAAAAAACGTATCCCACTCGCAAGTATAGCGGTGTTGTTAATGGCAGCCACACTTGTCGGCCAGGTGCTCGGTTTCTTGCGCACCATGCTCATTAACCGCAAGTTTGGCGTGACCGGCGACAACGGTACCGACGTCTACTTTGCCGCTTTTACCATTCCCGACTTTTTCTTTTATGTGGTCGCGGCCGGCGTATTGGGCGTGGCATTCATCCCTGTCCTTTCTGACCGGTTGGCCAAGGGTGACCGCAAGGGTATGTGGGAAGTTACGTCTAGTGTTCTTAATTTGCTCGCTATTGTCATGTTGGTGGTGGGCGTGGCGATTTTTGTGTTTGCCGAGCCAGTGATACGGCATCTGTACGGCATGAGTGGGGACCGACTGGACGACACGGTGTTTATCATGCGCTGTCTGGCACTCAATCCCCTGCTGTTTACCGTATCGGGCATCCTGACGGCAGCGCAGCAGACGCTGGGACGATTTTTCTTTTACGCCGTAGCGCCGTTGGTGTATAACCTGGCGATCATTGCCAGCATTTACACATTTGCCGGAACCGAGCTGGGCATTCGGGGCCTCGGCATCGGCGCATTGGTCGGCAGCATTTTACAGCTGCTGGTCGTGGTAGCCGGGCTGGTCGGCACGCGGTTTACCTGGCGTCCCAAAATCATTTGGCGTAGCAACGACTTTAAGACCGTGCTCCGGCAGTTGCCGCCGCGCTCGCTCGATCAGGGCGCCGACCAGGTGCAGACCGTGGTGGAGACTAGTATCGCTGGCCGTTTGGGCGAAGGCACGATCAGTCATTACAACAACGCTGTAGTGCTGCAGACTGCGCCGGTGTTGCTCATTGGTTCGGCAATCTCTACCGCGGCATTCCCCCGTCTGGCAGCCAGGCTCAGCCAGGGGCGGCCAGATCTGTTCCGCCGCGATTTTTTGCGCATTCTGAGATTCTTGGTTTGGATAACGATACCGGTGGTTATCGTGGCGTACCTAAGTCGTGGGTACTTGGCGCGTATTATCTTTAGCGAGGGGTCGGCAGAGATTGCATTGATTTTTGGTCTGATGACAGCCGCTATCTTCTTCCGCGTGGTGTACGCTATCGTCTCCCGCTGGTTCTATGCACAAAAAGATACGAAGACACCGCTGTTTGTGTCGCTGTTCACCATCTCATTAAACATTATTTTGGCCCTGCTCTTGTCGCGGCCGGAGGCATATGGTGCGGCCGGTCTGGCCATGGCGGTCTCGATTTGTGCCGCGATTGAAGTATTTGTACTAGGGTTCATTATGGTGATCCGCGACCCCGGAATTCTTAACATTGAATTCTGGGGCGGCGTCGGCCGGGCGATCTCAGTCGGCGGCTTCAGCATGCTGGCCGGCTATGCGGCGGTCTCGACCGTTCCATTCTCTTTGAGTGACGTAGGGTTCCTGGTGCTTGGCGGTAAGCTGGCGTTTATTACGCTCGCCACCTTTAGCGTGCACATCGCCATCTCCGGTCTCTTTGGCCTGGAGGAAGTGCGCCCCATTTTCACCTGGCTCAAGCGCATCATCCTCCGCCCCATCCGCGGCGCGTACTAAGTGTTAAAACGATGTGGTTCGCAACAACATCGCCATCCAGCAGGGCGACTACAAAGTAGAATACGTCAAGACCGCGAGTGGCAGTGTCCTGCGCAAGAAGGAATACCAGGGCAGCGAACTAACCAAGAGCTACCGCTACTTGGCAGGCGGTGCAGTCCTCCAAACCTGCAACCTCACCAACGACAACGACTGCGTCACGACAGACACTTACCTAAGCCTACCGGGCGGGGTGACATTGACACTGTCCAATTCCCCTGCTTCTTCCGTGTCTCCAAATACGCCTACGATTGTTGCTCCAACTAACGGCCAGCGCTTTTCAACCTCGCCGATATTGAATAAATGGGATCCGCCTGCTGGTGCTGAAAATATCGTCAAATATCAAGTCGCTTATCACTACGACGACGGACACTCATTCAGTAATAGTACTTGCCCCGGTTTAACGATGGATGGGTACAGCGGCTTCATCGGCTGTCGTGACGTGACGGGGACGGAGCGCAATCATACGCCAAGCGTCAATGAACAAGGAGGTCTAACCATTTGGGTTCGCGCGCAATACAGTGATGGGAGCTGGAGTGATTGGAGTGCGCCTGTGCATTATACCTATGGAACAGCCGTCCCGCCTGATGTCGGCTATCAGGGTGGTCAACAGGCCCTTCCGTCAATCTCAGTTGTTTACACCATCAAAAACTTCCACGGCGACACCGCCATGACCGTCGGCGCTGACGGCATCCCCACAAGCTCAGTATTCCTCTACGAACCCTTCGGCCAGGCTGCCCCATCCACCACCTTCGGCACCAACAGCAATCCAGTCAACGCTACAGACGAATCAATGGGATGGGCAGCCAACCCAACAAGAAAAGTGGCAGGAGCCTTCACCATCCCAATAATCCAAATGGGAGCCAGAGTCTACCTCCCCACAGCAGGAAGATTCCTGCAAGTAGATCCAATTGAGGGTGGAACACACAATGCATACGTGTATGTAGCTGATCCTGTTAACTGGCACGATTACAGCGGACTGTGCGCCTACATCATTCAATGCACGGCTACAATTGAGTACTTCCAGCCTGCGGCACCCGTACAAACAGTGCAACCGGCGTCTGCTTCTAGTGTACTGAGGAGTGCGACGTCTAGACGTCTGACCACGACAACCTCAAGAGCACCGTCGGTAGGCATTAGTATCGGATATGTTGCGGGAGGTCTGTCCATAGCTGTTGACGTTGCCAGTGACGCAGCTGCTGGAGTTGGGCGCCAATCGTCAGTTTTTGGCAGTAAACTGCGGCAGGGCTCGAGTGTAGCAGGTAAATATCTGCCAACCGTTAGTCAACTCGCCAAAAACCCTGTTATTGATGTGGTTGGTAGGGTGGGGGGACCGATGGCAGCTGGAGTAGAGTTCGTCGGAAACTACTTTGAAGGCGACAGTCTGGGGCGTAATGCCTTAAAGACTGGTGGAGGAGTTGCTGGAGGTGTGATTGGAGCAGGAGTTGGTGGTGCGGCTTGTGGAGTTATAACCTTTGGTACAGGCGGACTTGCTGGGGTTACATGTCCTGTTTTGATGGGCGGGTTAGGTGCTGCTGGTTCTTGGCTTGGTAATAAGGCTGGTGAGACACTTTCTAATCTATTTGGCTGGTAGGCTAAATGTTACAATTGTACAATAATGAATGTAGGAAGTATTATTTACCCGGTTGTTCTGCTCATCTTTACTGCTGCCTCATTAGTAGCTTTGTTACGCATTAGATTACTCTACACTGACCCCAAACAACTCCCAATAAAACCTCCTGCTTGGTGGCCATACAGTGAAAAAGCGTGGCGAAAATGGGCGAGGGCAATACCTGTTCTTGCATCTTTTGGGCTCCCATTGGCAGTAGCAGGCGCTATTGCTGAGTATGGAGATCTCTCCAGCCCAGTAGTTAGAATACTATTTTTACTGTGCTCACTTTTGATTTTCTTTGGGCTCATACTTGGCCTTATCGTCGCTTTCTTTGGTCGTCCGAAATGGTTCATCCCTCCACATTTAAGATAAAACGTTCACTTGGCTTAAGAGGCTTAAGAGGACGTGCCTCTAAATATGTTGAATTGTGGTATTGTAGCTAACTATATAATCAATCGGTTATTTAGAGGTACGTCCTCTTATTCCCCACAGTACTAGTGATGTGGTTGACGGCATTGATCATTGTATTTGCCATGCGGCAAAGAAGCGAAAGGATGAACGTAGTGTTAGTGGTTGTGGGGAGTGCTTTAGTGTTGTTGATCTCTTTCTTGTTCCAAAAACGACACTAACTCTAATTAATTGCACTCGGGATCCATGGCGGCTGCGCCGTCGCAGTAGCCTTGACCTGGAGGCGGTGTGTATGACCAGGGGAATGGGGGTGTGCCCATGTCGTATTCGGGTTCGGGTGGCGGGATGTAGGATGGGCCTGGGTCTTTTACGGTCAGTGTTACCGAACCGAAATATATGAGGTGATTGCCTGCTTGGTCAATGTGGTGAGCCTTTAGCTCTAGGGTATATGTGCCCGGACCGACGTTGGAAAAGTCTATACCTTTTCTGTGGCTTGGCTCTTGCATTTGGCCAAAACAGTTTTCGCGGCAGATAAGCCATATGTCGTTGCGGTTTTGCTCTACCGCGCTCATGATGGGCCTGCCGTCGCTGGCTGACATGGTAAATGCTGTGCAGCTGTAGCCGTCGCCAATGTTGCATGTAAACGTTGACGGCGTTATGACAAGCGTGCCGGCCCTGATGTATTTGATTCCTTTCTTGGGTTGGTCTAGCAGAATCTCGCCGATTTCGCCTGGTTTGGCGTTCGGATTTGCGATGCTGTCGCTTTGTGTCTTTTTTAGCTCATCCACTTCTGCTGAAGTTTGCTGCTGTGTCTCGATGTGGGCAGGACTCGTGTTGGTGCCGGCGGTCCGGTTTGCGATTTGGCGATCTTGGAGCATAAAAATAGCGCCCGCCAGGCCGGCGCCAACAATTGCTATAGTAAGGAAAATTCTGCCCTTGCTGGGCCTGAATTTTATCCTTTGCGGTAGTCTAACTTTCATTGCCGCGTAAAGATCGGAAGAGCACACGTCTGAACTCCAGTCACTGACCA
>CALKHY010000118.1 GCA_937988795.1 uncultured Candidatus Saccharibacteria bacterium | reverse complement strand
GGTACACTATTTTAGACCCAACCAAGCCAATAGACTTGTCTTTGGTTATTGTTTCGTAGAGCTTTGATAGCCAAGTGGGTGTAACCTCAGTGTCGTTATTAAGAAAAACAATGTATTCGCCGGCGGCGTGTGACGCCCCTACATTGCAGCCACCGACAAAGCCGAGGTTTTCCTTGTTGCGGATATACTTCAACCCTTTTAGTGCCGACAGACTGGATGTTTTATCATTGGACGCGTTATCTACGACGATCACCTCAAAGGGAATTGTTTGCGGGACGCGCGTGGCAATTGAATGGAGGCAGGCTACTGTATATTCAAATTTATTAAAGGCGGGTATGATGATGCTGACCACCGGATTTTCGGATGTCTTAAGCACAATGTCTTCAAGACTGATTGTTTTATGCTCAAGACTGCCTTTTTTTCTGCGACGTGCGGCAGATAAACGAACTTTATGTCTGGCTTGCTGGCCAATAATTTTTAACTTTCTTGCACCCCGTCTCGCACTACTTAAGAATTCTTTGAGTTTTGGATAGCTTTTTATCTTTTTGTCTACTTTGCGAGCCGCCGATACGATGAATGTGTCGGTAACCTGAATCTTATCTCCGGCACCGGGATCGCCAGTCGTAAGCAGGCCTAATCGTTCTTTTGCCTCATAAAACTCGGCGCCAATTTTTCGTTGTACTTCGTTCATAATAACCCCTCTTTCTTCAGCGCTCTGAGATGATGTGCGGGAAGCTCGTCCTTGCCCCACGTCGTAACCTCATCGCTCGAACGAATTTTGTAATATAAAGCATCATCAGTTATTTTTTGAGGGTTGATATACCATGGTTCGTGACGGGCAACCAATTTACCACCAGTTCTTAGACTGGGGCCAAGGCACCACCACGTCCCCGGCCTGTAGAGAGCAAATGTGGTATCAATGTCTGCTCGATATACATCCTTTTCGATCTCTATTTTTTTATCCCAAAATCGAGACTCCCATAATATTACATCTTTTTTTAGTGGGTAATGATTTGGGATATCGTCAATCTTCAACCCAAACCCAACCTTTAGGATATCCGGGTACTTTTCGAGGAGCTCCTTAAAGCGATCTATAACATCATCCGGACACGCCTCAACAGGTATGATGTCTGGGTCGCTGACCACATAATATTTATTTTTCGCAATAAACCTTACCGCAAAACTCTCCCAGGGAGCTTTATGCATGCCATTTCGGCCCAGAGGGATGCACTGGTATGGAGAGGTGCGAAAGAAGCTTACGAGCGGCGGATAGGTTGATTGATTATCGACAAAGGCAATTTTATTGTGCCCTGCTTTCTTGAGCCAGGAGATCAATTGAAGTAGCGGTTCATAACGATCCCTGGTATTGATTATAATAGGCGTATCTTTCCCGAGATAGAACTGGCCAAGATCCCTGGTTGGGGCGTGAGACGTCGCGCCATTACTCGGCGCATGGGGTGTAATACGAGCCTTAATGCGCCTAAGCAGGCCTGCGACAACGCGCTTTGCTTTGGCGGCGAATCTTTTAGCCAACTCGGACCGCCAAACAATGTTTTTCATGTGCCAAATTAAGGAATGTTTAATTAGGCGAATATCGCTCACTGATGCGTTGGGGCTAACTGGGATGCACAAAACTCTTGATCGGATTGGTGCTGAGAATATTGGCTTGCAATGTGCGGTGAGCCAATTGATGTAGTGTCCGAGCGTGCTGCTATTAATGCTGGCTATCTGGGAATGATTGTTGATGTACTCCACGAAATCAGTCTTTTTAATTGCTATAAGTCGCAAAGAGTTCTTTCGGGTAATGTCTAGTGATTGTCTGCGTACTGTATTGCCAGCAACTATTGCTCCACACTCTTCGCGATTAATTAGGCGAAATGTCGTGAACAGGTCGTCGGACACCTTGCCGTTAACAACATCTATCTCGTTGTTCCAGAAGACAAGAATATCGTTATTGGAACACATCAAACCATAGTCATAGGCACTTAACTCAAAGAGGCCCCGGTCAATTATATTCTCGACCCGAATGTAGCTGGAATGATCTGGCATTTTGACCGGTTGTTTTGTGATTACAAGGATCTCTGATGGAGTAGTCGAAAGTGATAGTATACTCTTTAGTGTCTTTGTAATTTTTTTTCTTTCGATACCGTTGGCATCAATGACAATGGTGATCGGCAGCGGAAGGCGTGAAATTATTAATTTGTTGTAATCGAAAGCCGGGTTATTGGCAAGACTTTTTTTGCGTATGAGCAGCGTCTTTGGTAGGCCTCGCAAGTTCCATAACGTGGACATGACTCGGGCTTTGTGGATTGTTTCCTGGCTCCCATTGCGCAAGTAGATCGGAAGAGCACA
>CALKHY010000117.1 GCA_937988795.1 uncultured Candidatus Saccharibacteria bacterium | reverse complement strand
CTCAGTCAGCAACCCGTCGTGCGAGCCAGTGTACTGGACAACACTCATGGAGTTGATCGGCGCCCAGCGCAGCGCCTCCTCCAGGCTGAGACCTTTAGCTGCGGCCGCCACGAAGGTGGTCGAGAATGCGTCGCCTGCGCCGGTGCGCTCGTACGGCGGCTTGGGATCCGGGTAGGGCGGCATAAACAACCGCTTCATGCCGTCTGACGCATATGCGCCCTTCGGTCCGTCGGTAATTACTACCACTTGCGGTCCGAGCGCGTGCAGCTTGTCGAGCAGATCATGTATGTCGTTTATGTCGCCGCCGCTCACGAATGCGGCCTCTTCGCGGTTAAGCAACAAAATGGAAGAGCGCGCATAAATGTGCTTGAGGCGTTTCACACCCGCCCGCAGCTGGAACGTGCCCGGCTGGAATGCCAGATGGACGGTCGGGTTGTCCTCCAGCCACTCAGCGATTTCATCGTGGTACTCAAGCGCGTTTTTGCTGATGGAGCTAAAGTACACCCAGCGCGGGATGTCACGCCTGCTAAAGCGCGGCCAGCGGTAGTCATATTCCTCGTGCTTGATAAGGATGGTCCGCTCCTCTTTGTACCACAGCACGTAGTTGTAGTTGCTGACTTTGCCGCGGTTGATACGCACAAAATCCGTAAAGACGTCGTTATCTTCGAGTGTTGCGATAATCTCGCGGCCTTGTGCGTCGTTGCCAACGTTGCTAACAAGCGCGCTTTTTAGCCCCAGCCGCGCAAACGAAATCGAGGCATTGCCAGCATTGCCGGCGGCAGGCACAATGTCGGAAAAATCGAACGGCAGCTTGGTGCCGAATGGCATGGCGATCCACTGCATGCCGTCTTTGCCCTCTATCAGCTTGGCGTCGTCGTCAAACAGCTTAATAAAAGCGTCGGTTGTGACGTCGCCGATAGTAAAGATATCAAAGCTGCTCATGCTTCCCCCTATTCCGCTTATGTCTATTGTACCGCGCTTTATGAGAAAAGCAATTATTGCGACTCTGAAGGGTTTGCCGAAGATTCCCTATCCTCGGGTGTAGATCCATCACCTTGCAGCTGGGATTCGTCAAGCTCACCCCTGACGGCGTCACTCAAGAGCTGCAGTTGACGAAGGAAGCGCCTTTGGACACCCTCATGGTTATCCTGATTTTCGGCCCAGGCCTTGAGTACCGGGTCCTGCAGCGCGCGCGAGTACGAGAATGTCACGCCCCAGCCCGGCGTTTGCATCCTGGCCGTACGGTTCATGACCTTCAGGCGGTCGATAATGTGATCGAAATCTGCTGCAGTGTCATTGGTGGTGAGCCCACTGCTTAGGAAGACGATGCCGGCTAAGTCTGCAGGCACATGTTCGGTAAAAACGCGCACTGTGCGCTCGGACGCCTCGTCGTGATTAATGGGCGCGCCGCTGTCTTTGCCGGACAGCACCATGCTGGTCTTGAGGATAGTACCCGGCAGATGCACGCGGAACGCGCGCATGGTCTGGAACAGGATGTCGAACACGTGCGCCATAACTTGCTCGCACCGCTCGGCAGTATGCGTGCCGTCAACCATGACCTCGGGCTCGACAATTGGCACAACGCCAGCCTCTTGGCAAATACGGGCGTACCGGGCCAGCACAAAGGTGTTGGCGCCGATACACTCATCCGTCGGAACGTTGTCGCCAATGGTGATGACCGAGCGCCACTTCGCAAAACGCACACCTGCGCCCGCATACGCACTGATGCGCTCCGGCAAATCATCCAAACCTTGCGATATTTTTTCGCCGGGGAAACCAGGCAAATCAACTAAACCTTTATCCATCCTGACGCCGGGCAGGATACCAAGTTGCGCTAAGTGCTGACGGAACACCTGGCCGGACGAAGCCGACTGCCACAACGTTTCGTCGTGTAGCGCCACGCCGCTTACAAATCCTTCGACGCCGGGCGTTGTCAGTAACAGTTCGCGGTATTCGCGCCGCGTCTCCGGCGTGCACGTAAGACCGACGGCTCCGAACCGCATTTGGCAGGTCGCGTCACTTTCATCAATTTCGAGCAACCCCTTGCCCGCCGCGACTAACGACCTAGCCGTCTCCTCAAGCAGTTGCGTGTCCATATATCACAAGTATACCGCTTATGGTTTGCAGGGCTCAACCACCCAAGTCAAGAATCAGAAGCGTACGTTTTAGGAATGTTAAACGACTGCTTTGCCGGCCGAGCCGAAGGTGTCGATCTTTTCTTCGACTACTTTTTGCACCGCTTCGATCACTTCTGTCATCAGCTTCATGACGGCGTATTCATCGGGGTTTTCGCGGAGCACCTTCTCCAGCGTCTGACGGAAGACGACACGCATGTCGGAGTTGATATTGATCTTGCTCACGCCGATCTTGGCCGCTTCCTGGAAATAATGGCCGGGCGTGCCGCTGCCGCCGTGCAGGCTGATGTTGCAGTCAATGGCTTCGCGGATGCGGCGCAACAGGTCCAGATCCAGCTGCTTCGGCACCGGGTACTTGCCATGCAAGTTGCCGATGGCTGCTGCAAAGGTGTCGATGCCGGTGGCGTCAACGAACGCCTTGGCGCCCTCGGGCGTCGAAAACGTCTTTTTGATCTCCTCGTAATCAATAGCTTCGGTGTGCAGGTTGGAGCTGCCCATAAAGTAATGCGGCTCGCTTTCGACCAGCGCGCCGGTCTTCTTGGCGTACTCCACCACTTCGCGCGTGGCAGTGATGATTTCTTCGTCGGTGGCGTCGTGGTTGGCCTGACTGACATCGATGTGAATGAACTCAAAGCCGGCGTCGATCCCGGCCTTGGCGGCCTCTACCGACGGACTGTGGTCAAGGTTGATGTAAATCTCGATGCCGTATTCGCGCTTGTAGTTGTCGACCATGTCGCGCACATTGTGCAGGCCGAGCGCCTTCACCTCGCCGTCGCTCACCTCCACCAGCACCGGCGAGTTCTTGGCCTTGGCGGCACGACAGACCGCGATCAGCGTTTCCTGGTTGTCGATATTAAACGCGCCGACGGCAAAACCCTGCTCGCGGCTGCGGCGCATCAAATCCCGCGCACGCTCACAGTTATGCCTGATCTCTTCTTCGGTTATACGCATGCATCCCCCCTCATTACTTTTTCATAAGTGTAGCCTTACCAGAACATAATGGCAACGCCGATTGCAGCGGTAATGGAGGCTATAACTTTCCGGTGCAAGAATTTCCGTTCACGGAGCAGCCAGGCACCCAAGAACGACACAAACAGCGGCCTCAGTCCCGCCAGCACTACGGCAATACACAGGCTTTTCAGCGTCACAATGCTCAGCGCAAAAAACAATCCCATAAGACTGCGTGTCAGGCCGGCGCTCCACAACAGAAAAACATGCTGGCGGGCAAAAACTTTCCGGTACTGCCGCGCGCCAAAACAAAAGCTCAACACAAGCGCACAGAGACATTGCGCAGCCCAACCCCACGCCAGATATGAGGCTATACCTACTTCGCCCAGCAGATACTTCTCAGTTGTGACAGAGATGGAAAATAGCATCGCGCCCAGGAGCGTAAACAGGATGCCGAGCGTCCAGTTGCGCCGTTCGCGCCGGCCGACATGTACCGACAGCGCGTACACGACCGCACCAAGCGTAATTGCTGCGCCAAGCAACTCCTGCGGCCCCATCCGCTCGTTCAGGACATACATGGCAGCCACCACGGCCATGACGGTATGGATGGTCATGAGCAGTGTCCCCATAGCTGCATCCATGAAGCGGAAAATCAGCAGCGCCACGGCCCCGTTGAGCGCCGTAAACCCGCCGGCGATCAGGAAATACGGCCAGTACTGCTTGAGATCCGCGACCGATACATCCCCAAAATACCAGACGAACGGCAGCGTAATGAGTGCCGAAATGATATACAAAACCGCCGAGACCTGCAGTTGGGCGCGCGGCAGTATTACGGCCAGGCGCCGGGAAAGCAGCGCGTAAAATGCACCGAATATATTCTGACTCAGAACAACTGCTGCCGCCAGCATCAGTCTACCTCTTCTGGTCTATCAGCTGGTGGACAGCCATGGCGATGTGCGGGGCGTCGAGGCCGTAGTGTTTCAGTAGCTCCTCGGGAGTTAGTGCGGTTTGTCCGAATTCGTCTTTCATGCCAATGCGCCGGAT
>CALKHY010000116.1 GCA_937988795.1 uncultured Candidatus Saccharibacteria bacterium | reverse complement strand
CGCGGCGGGGCTGGCCATGTGGGTGCTGTAACGCATTTTGAGTTCATTGCTCACCCAGTAGGCGACGTGCATTTCGGGACCCTGACATTCAAATTCGACAACCGGAAAGAGATTGTGACCGGCTGGCGCGACTATATGCGGATTGCGCCAGAGGAGTTAACGACGACATGCATGGTCATGCCGGCTTTCATGGGTGGCGAGCCAACGGTTATGGTACTGTGCTGCTACAACGGCACCGACCAGGAGAAGGCCAATGCCGCGCTGGCGCCGCTCCGCGAGCTGCCAGAACTGATTAGCGATGATATTGCAATCAAGCCATACACCGACATTCTCGAGGAGGGTTACCCGCCTGAGGAGGGCACCAAAGTAGTGGCACGCAGCCTGTTTATGTGCTCCTTTAGCGACGAAGCGATTGATATTATCGTGTCCAACCCCAACAGGCCATACATGATCCGTAGTCTCGGCGGCGCCATGAGTCGGGTAAGCCCGGATGCTACGGCTTTTGCGCACCGCGACAGTGAAGTTATGCTGATTTTGCCCGCGTTTGCCCGCGCAGATGCAACCGAGGAAGAAATAGCAGCCGCCCTGGAGCCGTGGAGTAAGCTCAAGAATTTGGGCGAGGGGAGTTACATGGGATTTTCGAGCGTCACGGCCGACGAAGAAGTGCACCGCGTTTTCCCGCCAGCCACCTACGCAAAGCTGGCGGCCATCAAACAAAAGTACGACCCCAATAATATCTTCAGCCAGAACTATAACGTTAGCCTCAGCAGGTAAGTCATTCCGCTCATGGTATGATTAGGGTACGATGTCGTACGACGCTATCCTAATTGCTGCACTCGTTCTGCCCGTACTATTGTTCCTGATATTACGGGTCAATGCGTCGTTTGTGTTTTTGAGTGTTTGTTTGGGCGCAGTATTGGTAGATCACGTGTCGGGTGACGCCGAGATGATTGTCGGCTCGTTCAGCCCGAGAACGGATTCGTTGAGTCAGACGACAATCGAGCTGCTACTGCTGCTCGTGCCGGCGGTAGTTACTTCTATCATTATGGCCTTTAGCGTCCGTGGCAAAGCCAGAGTTTTTCTGAATCTGTTCCCCGCAGCAGCTACCAGTATGTTGCTGGTGCTCTTGGCTGTGCCGATGCTGCCGCGCGGGCTAGCGTTTAACCTGATGACACAGGACGCCTGGCGCATTTTGTCTAACGCCGAGGCGCTGGTGATCGGCGCTGGCGCGCTCGTCAGCCTCTTCTTCCTCTGGACCCAACGCCGCAACTTCCGCGCCCAGGAGAAGCACGGCAAACACTAGCTACAGATTGACTTTTTGCCTTAAAACAGGGATAATGTACTCTGTTATTCGCCCGATTCCTGAAAGGGAAAAGAGCAGCCGGAACGGACGATTCATTCGGCCGTCCCGCGCGATGAGAAAAACCGCAGGTTTGTCTCATTAGGGGCCCATAGCTCAGCTGGTTAGAGCAGCGGCCTTTTAAGCCGCGTGTCGTGGGTTCGAATCCCACTGGGCCCTCCAAACAAAATGCCTCAGTAAAGCTGGGGCTTTTTGTTTGGATAGTTCGGCTGAGTATTCGAACCTACGACAGGGATTTTGCTTTAGCAAAATACCGTAGTCGTGGGTGCGCTGGAGCAAAGTTGCCCGCAGGAGCTTGCCCGAGGACAACTTTGCGGAGAAGCGGAAGTGAAGCTGGAGCGCCTCCCACTGGTGGCAGCAAATATATGCAGAGCCCGATTTGCCGTTCCTTGAGAATTAAAGACAAACCGGCGCGAAGCTATAATCCCACTGGACCTCTTGCTATTGCTCTGTTGAGGGATGATTCAGTTGTTTTTCCTGCCAGATTGATTGCAGGCCGGAGCGTGTTTCTTGTGCCAGGTTGTGGATGAGTTCGTCCTGTTCTTTGCGGGTGTTGAAGATCTTGATGACGCGCGCGTAAGCGTGCAGGTACTGCTTGGTCATGGTCTTGTAGTTGAAGAGCAGGCGGGAGCGCTGCGCGATGTACTGGCGGTCCATTTCGAAGCATTCGCGGATTTGGTGATAGCCTTCCACGAAGTCTTCGACAAGCATGCCGGTGCGGCCTTCTTCGATGAGTTCCGGCATGGAGCCGCGGGCGATGGCTAACGTTGGCGTGCCGCAGTAGGCTGCTTCGAGCACGGTCAGGCCAAACGGCTCGCGGAAGCCGGTGGGGTGCAGGTTGCACTTTGCCTTGCTCAGCAGCTCAACTTTCTCCTTAAAGCCGAGCTCACCAAGGTACTCGACGAGCGGATGGTTCAGATACGGTTTAATTTCTTCGTCGAAGTAGCCCTCGCCTTGGTGATCAATTTTGCCGGCAATTTTGATCTTGATGCCAAGATTAATGGCGAGCTGGATGGCAAGGTGCGGGTTTTTCTCGCGGTCGAAGCGGCCCAGGAAGCAGACGTAATCTTGCGGCTCGGTGACGATGGGGAATTCGCTCGGGTCTTCGCCGTTGTACACCACGCCGACGTATTGCAGGTCTGGGAGTGCGCCCTGCTGGTTGCGCGAGATGGAGGCGTAGTATAGGTTCTTGCGCGCCAGGTAATACGAAAGCGTTCTAAAATCAATTTGGCCGTGTATGGTGGTCAGGTTAGGGAAGTCTTGGAAGTTCACCAGGTCGAAGCCGTGCGAGTGGATGATGTCGATGCGTGGCAATAGCTCGCGCAGCTTCTTTTCGGCAAACCGGTTGATCCTTTCTACTTCCTTTTCAAAGGCTGGTATATCTTTTTTGTGCGTTGGGAAGAAGACAGCCTTGTCAACGATGGATATGATTTCGCAATCTACTCTTGAATCTCCTGAACCCAACAGGATTGGCTCGTGCCCCTGTTCTTTGAGCCCCCGGATCAAATGGTAGATTATGAGCTCAGTCCCTCCGTATTTCTCGGGAGGTATCGGGATGTAGGGGCCGGCAACGATGGCTACTCTCATCTTGAACCTCCTTTGCTTTTGTTGTAAAAGGGCTGCTTTCAAGGTCGAAACATCTTAAAAACGTGCCTCACAATCTTCTGGTGAAGCAGAAAGAGGGTCGGAAGCGTGAAACGAAGCGATGAAACACTCAAAAAAGACCGAGCAGGATTACTGCTCTTAGCACTTATGATTATACCACATTTGACAAGTATTCGCTTGTATGTTAGCGCTTCTGTTCGCCCTGAATTTTTAACCGAAGTGACAGACTAATACCTCTCAGGCTTTGCAAAACGAGTGCCAGCCCGCCAAGCAGTGTGGCAAGCAGTATACCAATGAGAATGCTGGCTGAGAGTATTTTGTTCATACCTCATTCTCGAACGTTGTTTGGTCCTGGTGCTATCGTATTTTTAACGAGTTAAGGATTAGTTAAGAGTAGTCCAGTACAATCCGGCTTGTGCTGGGGAGGTTTTTAGAGTACCGCGTGCGGCGGTGGGTGTTAATTATTATCTGTTGCCTGGCTGTGTGCGGCGGCGTGGTGTATGCGCGTGTGCTGCAGCTCGATGATTTCCGCTGGCTGTGGTTGCTCGTACCATTTGTGATTATTAGCCTAAGAGGGCATAACGCGGTAACTGTTTTGTTCCTTACATTCCTTTGCTTTGGCATAGGCTGGTGGCGTGGGAGCGAGTATATGGATCGCCTGGCGGTACACGAATCGCTGCACGGACAAAAGGTGGTGATTGTCGGTAGGGCGATGGAAGAAGCGGTGTATGGCGAGCGCTACCAGCTGGAGTTTTCGCTGGATAAGGTGCAGGTGGTTGCGCCAGCGCAGACGTCATTAGTTGGAAGTTTAACCATTCGCGGTTTTGGCGAGCCGGCGATTTATAAGGGTGACATTGTGCAGGTGACGGGCAAGTTGTATCCGGCGCTCGGCAATGACATTGGGCGCATTAGCTTTGCTGAGCTAAAAGTGCTAAAGCGCGATTCGTTTTGGTTGAATGATTTGCGGCGGAAGTTTGCGGCTGGCATGCAGTCAGCACTGCCGGAACCGTCGGCATCGTTTGCGTTGGGTCTGCTTATTGGCCAGCGTAACACGCTGCCAGAGGAAACAAACGAGCAGCTGCGGCATGTCGGCCTCACACACATCATCGCGGTGAGCGGTTATAACCTTACGATCATTGTGTTGGCCTGCCGGCGGCTACTCGCCAAGCGGTCGAAATTCCAGGCTACCGCAGCCTGTCTTGCCCTCATTGGCCTATTCCTATTGGCGACTGATGCGGCGCCGCCTATTGTGCGGGCGGCGATCATCAGCCTCATTGGCATTGGCGCGTGGTACTACGGGCGTAACATCCGGCCGCTGGTGTTGCTGCTTGTTGCGGCGACTGTTACGATTATTGCCAACCCGATTTACCTGTGGAGCAGTGTCAGCTGGTGGCTGTCGTTTTTGGCCTTCTTTGGCGTGCTGGTGCTGGCGCCGCTTATTACTAAGCGTATCCTCGGCGACCGCGAGCCGCATATGCTGCTTGGTATACTCATCGAAAGCGCCTGTGCGAGCATCCTCGTCCTGCCCTACATCCTGTTTATCTTTGGCGAGATGTCGCTCGTCAGCCTGCCTGCGAATTTGCTCGTCGTGCCGCTCATTCCGTTCGCCATGCTCTTTGGTTTGTTTGCCGGGCTTGCCGGCATGATCGTGCCAGC
>CALKHY010000115.1 GCA_937988795.1 uncultured Candidatus Saccharibacteria bacterium | reverse complement strand
TCTATTTGGGTAACGACTTCTACGCCCTGTATCTTGGCGCGCAAAGACAGGTCATTCACGGCAGTTTGAATGATGTCCGGCCAGCGCTCTTCGCGCAGTTTGAGGACCAGCTGGTTGTTCTCAACGCGCGCCACATTCAGCATGTTGTTGATGAAGACTGACAGCGATTGGGCGGCAGCACTCATCTTGCGCATAAAGTCGGCTGCCTCGCCGTCTATCTTGCCCTCCAGTTCTTCCTCGAGTGCTTCGATGTAGCCGCGGAGCAGCGTGACCGGCACGCGCAGTTCGTGCACAGCCAGTGCCACGAAGCTGAGCGCCTGGTCGTCCTGGCCGTACCGTTCAGTGTGGTCGAAGAAGATGAGCATTGTTTCGAACCCTTCGGGGTTGTCGTGGCTGTAATGGGCTGCTAGGTCGAACTGCTTGCGCCGGCGGTAGTCGCCGACGTCGATCCGCACGCGTTCCCAGCTCTTGCTGGCCGAGACTTCACTGGCGCGGGCCTGCTCCAGCCAGGCGTCAAAGGTTTGCGGGCTACTGAATGACATATCGAGGACCGAGTAGACATTTTGACCAATAATGTCCCCTGCTTCGCGCTCTAAGTAGCCGCACATTGCGGCATTAACAAACAAAACGGTTTGGTTTTTATCCAGTATCATGAGCGGCAGCGGCATGCTGTTGGCTACAAAGTTTTTGGTAGGTCAGCATGTTGACTGCTGTCCGTTTCTAACGAGTCGACCACGCTGGCCAGCTGGTAGATATGGCTTGTTAGGTAGGTGACAAGTTCGCGGCCCAGTACGGGCTTGGAGAGGTCGGGCGCTGGCACGTTGGCCACGTCCGGCGCAATGTGCAGGATTGCTTGCCAGATTAAGCGGGTGGGCTCGGTAATAAACTTGGTCGCTATAAGCGGGATGATGATGAACGACAGCAGTGCCGTTGCTCCCATGGCTGCCAGAACCCATAGGGGGTCTAACGCCAGTGCCTCTTGCGCTACCCACCACGCAGCAATAATTAGCACATTATTGACCAGCAGCATGACGAACAGCTGAGTTCTGACTTGGGTGACGAATCGTTCCAGATGGTCCACGGCTACTACCTCTGGCGATGCGCTGCTGCCGGGCGGCTGTTGGCCGCCCTGGCATTATTGGCTAACCGGTCATTGCTGGCGACGTGTTGTTTCATGGCGCATAGGATACACGGCCGGCGTCACCGAGCGCGGTGAACCAAGTCTGGCCGGGATTAAGCTTGATCTTCGCTCCGCTGTCGTCGGTGAATGTGAGGTTGGATTCGTTGCTGTCTTTTTTCCACGTGCCGGTCTTAACTATGCCGTCTTGGAATATGAAGGCCTGGCCACTACCGACCGTCTGGTAAGTGTAGTAAATGCCATTTCTGCCTTGCGGTATGATGAGTGCCACAACTACCTTCGGCGACAGCTGGGCGCCGGATCGTTCGTCGGTGTGGGGCGCGCCGCCCTCGCTGCGTTTGTAGCTGTTTGTGGTGGGGTCGTAGTCGTAGTGCACATTGTAGTTAGCGCTTGAGATAGCAAAGTCGATTGAGCGTGCCGTTGGCGTGGCAGCTGGCTCTTCCTTATTCTTGCGGGCAAGCGGTGTAAATTCGGACTTACCATAACCTTTGGCAGCAGCATACTCGCGCAGTTTGGGGATGGAGGTGTACAGATTGTGCGGCGCGACGCGGCTGTTAATTCGCCAAAAGTGGGCGTTGTCGTGCGACAAATCTTTAACGCGCCACTGATTAATGAGCGAAAGCGCTTCGGCGCTGCCGCCGGCATGGGCGTACGTGGCGTCGAAGCCCAGTAGCCAGGTTAGGTAGTACGGCCGGGCGGAACGGACAGGGCCGACGTAATCTGGCTCGGTATCTTGGTACAGTGCCATAAAGCGCGTGATGCCACCCTCGGCAATTGCCTCGAATACTACACCTGCCTCAAGCAGGCCGGCCTGCGGGCGGGCATCCATACTGTTTTCGATCATGACAGCTGTAACTGGCCGTTCGTTGATGCTTGGGTCGACTTGCAGCCCCGTCAAGCTGGACGGCACAGTGGTCGGTTCGGGCTCCTTTTCCGACTCTTGGTTGGTAGCAGGAGTGACAGCCGGCTTGTACGGTTGTTCGGCAAAGAATGCAAAGTAGATGCCGGTAGCCGACCCGGACACTACGACAACCGCGGCCGCAGTAAGCAGGATTTTTTGTTTTTTAGAGAGGTTTTTAAGCCGCTCTTTTAGTGAACGCTTGGCTTTGGGCTGCTCAGGCTTTGGGGGCGGCGTTTGCCTTTCCTGTGGTTCGGAACCTATGGCAACAGTGTTTTTGGTTTCTTCCTCGGCTGCTACCGCTTGCGGCGGCTGGAAACGATCGCCGGAATGGTCGCCCACCACAATCTTTGAGACGTGTTCTCGAACGCGTGGCGGCAAGTCATCTTCACGCCGTTTGGGCGGTAGAATGCCATCAATCATACACTCAATTTTACAGAATCCGCCATGCAGAATCTAGAATCCTAAGCCTTGCCACGCCAAAAACCTAATTTTTGATGCTATCGCATCGGAAGTTAGGATTTGTTTGTAAGAATTAGAGGTGGGAGAGCATGGTGTCAATGCGGCGGAGCGAGGTTTCTTTGCCCAGGACATGAAGTGTGTCGGCCAGGCCAGGGCTGGCGGGCGCCTGGGTGGTGGCGATGCGGATGAGACTGAACAGTACGGCTGGTTTTTGGCCGGTTGCCTCTAGTAGCTTGTTTAGCCGTTCGGTGAGGTCGTTGAGCGAAAAGTCGCTTGCGGCCAATGACCCCCTGCTCTGCTCTAACAGTTTTTTGAGCTCGCTTGCGTCAAACTTTTTGAGCTGCTTGTGATTCTGCCAGAGTGTGGGGTCAACGGGCAGATCCTTAAAGAAGAATGTAGTAAGGCTGGGCAGCTCGGCGAAGTACTTGAGACGCTCTTGTACAA
>CALKHY010000114.1 GCA_937988795.1 uncultured Candidatus Saccharibacteria bacterium | reverse complement strand
TCTTTATGTTTACCTTCTTCTACACCAGCATTACCTTTAACAGCAAAGAAATCGCCGAAAACCTGCAAAAGCAGGGCGGCTTTATCGAAGGTGTACGCAGCGGCCTGCAGACCGAGCACTACCTAAGCAAGATCTCCGGCCGCCTGACACTGTTCGGCGCGATGGCCCTGAGCGTGCTGGCAATTATGCCGATTGTTGGCCAGCTATTCATACCAGACCCGAACATCGCCATCGGCGGTACGAGCGTACTGATTCTTGTATCCGTCTCGCTTGAAACCTTACGCGCCGTAGAATCCCGCGCCCTCATGGTAACCTACGACCAGTACGCCCAGCCCGACTTCTTCCACGACCTGTCAACTGAAGATCTCGAAAACCTCAAGAAGCGCCGCTTCTCACTCCTTAAGAATCCTTTCCGCCGTAGCAAAAGCGGGAAGTAGTGCGTCATGACAAATATTAAAAATATTGCCATAATATAAAAATGGCAAGGTCTTACCACGAGGGAGAGTGGCACACTCCTCCTGAAGGAGCATACTACGCGCCCGCGCGGACTATCGAGAAAGCTTTCGAGGCCGTCAATGACTCGAGGAAGTACAATCGCCGGCATTTCCTGCTCCGGAGTAGGGGCTGGCGGCGTCAGGAAACCGCCAGTGAATTGCCGGGCTGCGGCAGCATGCTAATGCCGGTTCGTCCGGAACTGTTTAATGCACTCGGTAGAATCTTTGAAGGGCAGCCAGGCCGTGCTGTCTGGTGCAAGATAGAGGCGATTAGACAGGAAGAATGCACTCTCCTTGATGTTGCGGCACGACAGAACCGACTCCCAGAGCCAGCTGCTAACGAGATTAAAGTCGGTGTTTTTGTGGCGACCGGCGAGCCTGAACTTAAAAGCGCCGATAGTATCGACGCCATCGGATTGACCGCTCGCGACGAGCACAATCAGACCCTAGGGAACCTACTATTAGGACGGGAAGTGATGAGTGATCTTACTACGAAGCAGCAAAAAGACCTGTTTAACATAGTCAATGCCATCAGATCGTATGTGCTCATAAAACTCACGTCGTAAGGTGGCTAATGCTCTGCTACTACAGGCGGCGACTTCTTAGCAACAGACAAGCGCATGCAGCTACACCTAAGGCTACCGACGCCGACGTCGTTACAATGCCTGCAAACGTCCATGTTTCAGATGACTGTTGTAAGGCGCCGTACTCGGCAAAAGGCATAGTGACAGACGGGTGATGCGCATCAATCCAGCCCTTTACTGCCATCAAAGCACCTGTCGCGGCCCCAAGAATACTGGCTATTGCCGCAGGCGGTGCGGCAACATCCACTAGCAAAAGCCAGTTGTTCGCGGCCTGTAATTGCCATTGGTACATACTATCGGTTGATACCTGCCAAAAGACTGTTAATTTTTGACCGTTTCAGGGTGTTGTAATTCAT
>CALKHY010000113.1 GCA_937988795.1 uncultured Candidatus Saccharibacteria bacterium | reverse complement strand
GAACAGGCGCCCGACGAACGGGCGGGGAGCCTCTCTCGTACTCAGATGGAACGCCATCAGGCAATGGCGGAGATTGAGTCGATTGTCGAGGAGGGGCGGGTTGCCAGTGTCAATTCGCTCGTTGATTGGCCTATCTACAAGTGGGCAATGTACGAGCATGGCACCAAAGCCAAAGGTCCGGCAAAAGCGCTGATGATCGGCGCATTAACCGCGCTTTCGGCCCGCGCGTTTGTGTGTTTGGCGAACGACGTATACGGGGCAGACACGGCCATTGTGGTAGATCCGGAGTACGGGGAAGATAAGCTGAAACATGGACTATTTGTCTGTGCGAGCGGCCTGGAATTGCCCTTTAAAGACAATAGTATCGATTTTGTGCACACCAACCAGCTGTTGCACATGCTAGTTGATCCTTTGGCTCGCAGAACGTCCCGGTCGGACATGATCCGGCAGCTAAGCCGCGAGATCGCCCGTGTACTGGCTCCGGGTGGCCAGCTATTTATGAAAGAGATCGTACCTGATTACCGGGACCTATGGGTAGAAGAGAAAGGGGATTACGACGGGAGAAGGGCGGAGCGCCAACGTCAGGCTGTTACTGCAAGTATCGCCCATATGCTGGGTAGTCACGGCGTCAGACATGTACGAGTGCTGGACACGCCCTCGATCAAAGGTCATGAGTTCCTGTTCGACACGAGCCGGGATCCGATGGAGTACCTGGATATGCACAACCCAAGTCCGCTCCTGTTCACCATTTATGCGCGAAAGTAGCCAAAGCCCTGACTTTAATAGTGAGCAAAGAATTTCGGTGGCTGGTTGCTGGCGATGAAGGCTGGCAGGTCTTCGGTGGTCAGAAATTCTGGCAGGATGTGGGATGTTTTGGGGTCGACAAAATCTACAGCCGCAAGTTCCATTTGACCGTGCGGGGTTTTGGACGGATCGGCGTCCCGGTAGTCTTCGGCGTTTTCGATGTGGAAGAAGAATTCCAGATAGTCGACGCCCCCGTACGCAAACTGCTGCACATAGAGTAAGCGACCGACTTTGGGTTCGATGCCTAGCTCTTCGATTAGTTCGCGGCGCATGGCATCCTCTAAGCCCTCTTTTTCGTCCACGCCGCCGCCCGGCAGGCACCAGAACGCGCCTTTTTCGGCAGTTATGTTGTTATATGGCTTTAGTTGCACGCACAGCAGCTTACCGTCTAAAACTGCGATGCCCCTAACTTTTATTTCTCGCTTCATGACAGATTTATAGTAGCATAGGGCTTATGGATTACGCCGTAATCGTAAAACCCGGCAGCAAGAAAGGGCCGCTTGTTGAGTCGGACGGGCGAGGCGGCCTAGTGGTCTACGTGCGCGAGAGGGCGGTTGACGGCAAGGCGAACGAAGCGGTCATTAAGGTACTGGCCGAACACTTTGACGTGCCCAAATCGCGCGTTGTGATCACACACGGCCGCACCTCGCGCACCAAGCGTATACAAATTGTTTAGATCTTTTACAACAGTTTTTTGCAGGAATTTGCAGTAGAATGCTTAAGTATGTCGGACGTAGCACAAGAAACAGAAAAGCCAGCAAATGATTTAGGTGTCGTCATGCCCCCAACAGACATCTTGGCCGCGCCCGAGGAGGAGTATGTCGAGAGCGATGTATTCGCTTGGGCCAACAATTTGTTCGAGTACAAAGAAGAGCTGGTGCTCGAACTCTTCTGGATAAATAAAAATAACGTGGTATACCGCACCAAGATCGACCAGTCGTTGGCGAACCAGATGCAGCCGCTATTCATAGACAACACGCTGGAGTTGGTGCTCGATGCGGCCGAAAACGGCGTGGCAGTGCGCGACTTCGCCGATGGCGAGGGCGAGAAGGGTGTTATTTACCGCATTCAGTGGAAGCGCGTTGAGAAGCTGCGCGAGGTTATGCACTGGATTCGCACGCAAGAGAGTGAAATCGAGCTGTTTACCGAGGAAGAGCATGATCTGAAGCGTCTGAAGGGTGCCATCGTGCGCGTGACACACCCCAACATGCCTAAACCCTTTTACATCATCAAGGCCATCAGCGGCGGCCAGATGCTCAAAGGGCAGGGCACGTGGATGGTCAACGGCAAGGTGTTTAAGCCCTTTGAAGCTGCGGCACTCAAGATTCCACACGAAGCCCACATGCTGATTCTCGACCAAGACCTATATGTCTTTAACCCGTCCAAGCTGGACCGCCTGTTCAGCTACGACGGCAAGAAGAATAGTATTGCCGAAAAGAAAGTGCGCCAGATCGAACAACACTACCGCCTGAGCTTTGCCGAAGGCTTGGACCTGCAAAGCGCGGTGGCCGGCAACAAGTCGCTCATCAACAAACTGCAAAACATCGAAATCACCGGCGAACTGACGCAAGAGAAGCTGATCGACCACGCCGAAGAGCTGGGCGTCGACCTCATGGCCGACGAAAACGGCGCGATCATCATTATGAACCAAAAAGACATGAACAAGTTCGTCAACCTACTCAACGACGACTACATGGAATCCAGTCTTACCGGCCAGCGCTACGAAATCATCAAGAAAAAGCCGCTCAAGCCTGCCTCGTCTGACGAGGATATGATGGCCGGCATTTAGTTGGGGTTTTCATATATCCGCCTGGTTTCCGAGTCTATGTAGACTTCGCTGTCATAATCAATGAATTGCGGAGCAGTACGCTCGTCAATTGGCCACATGCGATGCACCAGAACCGACAGGGCGATAATAACCGTCCCCAAGTCGTCACGCGCTACTTGCGGCCTAGACAGCTCGTTTGATTCGCCGGGCGTCTTGATGGTCATGATGGAGTACTATGCCCGTTCCGCTTGTGCTTGGCATAGGAAGATTTTTACACGGCGTAGGGAAGAGGGCTGGTGTTGCTGGCATTTTGGGCCAACCAACGCTATACTGAGCCAGTTATGACGCAGGACGAGGCGCTGGCTATTCTCGAGTCTGGTGCGAATGTTTTGCTCACCGGTGCTGCCGGCACGGGTAAGACGTTTGTATTGAACAAATTTATCCGGCGGGCCAAACGGGCAGGCAAGCATGTGGCAGTGACGGCCACGACCGGCCTGGCTGCAACGCACCTAAACGGTACGACGATCCACTCGTGGTCGGGCATTGGCGTGCATGACTTTTTGGACAAGCATGCTGTTGCCAAGCTCGGGAAGGGCAGGCAGGAACTCATCCGCAAAGCCGACATATTGGTGATCGACGAAATCAGCATGCTGCACGACTTCCGCTTGGACATGGTGGACGATATTTTGCGTTTGACCCGGGAGAGCGACAAGCCGTTTGGTGGGCTACAGGTTGTGCTGTGTGGCGATTTCTTCCAGCTGCCGCCGGTCAACCGGCCGGACAGCCGTCAGGGCGGATTTATTATCTCGTCAAACGTCTGGCAGCAGGATATCTTTGAAGTCTGTTATCTCGAAAAGCAGTACCGTCAGGCCAAAGACCAGGACTATACAGATATCCTGAATGGTATCCGTAAAGGCTTTTTAACGCGCCGGCAGCTGGAGGCTTTGCGGGCGCGTGCGCGAGCAATAGACGACCCGTTCGCCACGCGTACGCGGCTGCTCACCATCAACGTGGATGTCGATAATGTCAACCACGCCCAGCTAGAAGAGCTGGATGGCGAAGTGTATGAATACGAGATGGAAACGAGCGGTGCCAAAAAGTATGTCGAGCAGCTCAAAAAATCCTGCCTGGCGCCCGAAGTGCTGCGTTTGAAGCGCGGCGCAGCCGTGATGTGCATCAAGAACGCGCCGGACCGCAAGTATGTGAATGGCAGCTTGGGCACAGTCATTGATTTTGAGAAGGGGAGCGATCTGCCGATTGTCGAGCTGGTAAACGGGCGCATCATCACCATCAAACCCGAAAGCTGGGAGCTGATGGACGGCGACAAGCGCCGCGCGAGCCTCGTACAATTGCCGCTGCGCCTCGCCTGGGCCATTACCGTGCACAAAAGCCAGGGCATGACGCTGGACGCCGCCCGCATAGACCTCAGTCGCGCGTTCGTGGAGGGCATGGGCTATGTGGCGCTCAGCCGCGTCCGCAGCCTCAAGCACCTTATTTTGGATGGCCTCAACGGCATGGCGCTGCGCGTCAGCCCACTTGCCAAACAAATCGACGCCGAGCTGCGTACTAAAAGCGAGCAAGCGCTCAAGGACTACGGCGCACATATCAAACAGTGGCTGCTGGACGAAGACGGCGGCGTGCACGAACAGCAAATGGCAGAGCAAGCTGCGGCCATCGCGGCCGCCCGCGAACTCCCGACGCCCGACCCGGCGCTCTTCGAAAAACTGCGCGAGTGGCGTTATAAGCTGGCGCAAGAGAAGGAGACCGCGCCGTTTATCATCGCCCACGATTCGCACCTCAAGGCCGTCGCCGGCCTCAAACCCAAAACTACCAAAGAGCTCCTCGATGTTCCCGGTTTCGGCCCTAAAAAGGTCGAAACCTACGGTGCGGATATCATCCAGATAGTAAGTAGCTTGTAATATGCATTACCATTGCAAAAAGTAATGCGATTTGATAATGTAATGATATGAAAGATGTAATTACCATCACCCGAAAAGGGCAGACAACCATCCCGGCCGCGATGCGCCGTAGGCTAGGCATACCCAAAGAAGGTGGTAAGTTGGTAATTAGCTTTAACGAGCGCAAGGGCGAAATTACGATTAGCAGGCCGGTTAGTGCTGCCGCGCTCAGTGCGAAATTCAGCAAATATATAAAACCAGGCATTAAGCCCTTGACCGACGTCGATGCCTACTACCAGGAACATCGAGGAGGGGATTTGTAATATGGTGTTTGCTGGTTCTTTGGATGCCAATGTTGTTTTGCGCTTGCTACTGAACGACGTGCCCGAGCAAAATGCTGCCGCCGTAAGGCTGGTTGACGAGCAGATCGATAGCCAGCTTGCGGTTGCGGACACGGCGATCGTGGAGGTTGTATTCGTGCTGGAGCGGTATTACGAATTAACTCGCGCTCAAATTGCAGAAATGATCGAGGCGCTTCTGTCGCTTGGGCAAATTAATGCCAATCGGGCATTGTTTTCTAAAGCACTGCCGTTATTTGTACAAAATCCCGGCTTGTCGTTTGAGGATTGTTGCTTGACTACGTATGCTGAGCTAAACGGCGCAGCACCCTTGTGGACGTTCGATAAAACACTGGCAAAGTGCGCCAGGTCGGCGAAGCTCTTAGTCTAGTGTGTTATCTCGAGCGGAGTAGCTTGGGCCCACATGGCGTCAAAGAGCTGGGCCATCATTTGGTTGAAGGCCGGGTGTTTCATCTCGACAGCCATTTGTGCGTGGTAGTCGATTAGCAGGGTGATGTCGTTGTACAGCACAATTTCGTAATTGATGGTAAGTATTTCGGGGTCGATATGGCGGAAAAAGGTGCGCGAAGGCTCGTAGGGTTCTATGTCCTGCGCGCGGACGATGGTGTCGTTGGTCAGGTCATAGCTGGTCAGGCCGCGTTCAATTACGCGCTCGCGGTGGCGGCGGGCAAAAGCCAGGTCGTGGTGTACCGAGATGTGGGCGACCTCGAACACCTTAAATTCATGGTCGGCACGGGTAATATTCCAGTTCGCCTGCTTGAGCCCGGCCGGGCCGTAGTAATGTTGTACGGTGGCCTTGGGGCCGCTGCCGCCAGCAATTGCCTGGAGTGCTGCGGCCATAGCATCGAGGTTGTTACGGATGGCGGCGGTTTCGGCCTCGCGTGCGGCCAGCAACCCCTCGATGTTTTCGATGGGCATCGGCCGATACAGCGTGCCGTAACTCAGCTGTTCCGCACTAGCCAGGCCGTACTGCTGCAAGGCCTCTAAATGGCGGTACACCTGCGTGCGGCTGATTTTAGTGGCGCGGGAGAGCTGCAGGGCAGAGGAATAGCCCTGTTTAACCAGCTCTAAATATATTGCCACCGCATCCGTCTCGATACCCAGTTTACCAAGATATTTTTTGATTATTGCCGATTGGTCCATACTACTGAAGCATACCACACTTGTCCGCATTTTTGGACAACTTTTTGAGTTGCATCGTGAACTCCTATATACTCTGCGCCATGGACGCAATACTTGTCACGCTCGGTAGTGTTATTACCATTGCAGCCATAATCCCATATCTTGTGCAGGTTGTGCGGAGAAAAACGAAGCCGCGGATTGTTTCATGGTTTACGTGGTCACTGTTGACTGGCATTGCCAGTGCGGCATCGTTTACCGACGGCCAGATTGCAACCGGCCTTTTGATGCTGGCGGCAACGATAGAAGTTTTGTCGGTCGTAGTGTTTGGTTTTAAATATGGCGACCGCACGTTTGACAGGACGGACATTATTTGTCAGATAGCGGCGTTCGTCGGCCTGGCGTTATGGTTAGCGTTTAATTCGCCAGCAGTCGCGGTGGTTGCTACCGTAACGATAGACCTTATTGCGGCAATTCCAACACTTAAACACTCATGGCTGAAGCCGCATGAGGAAACCTGGATAACCTTTGTACTGAGCGCACTGGGCGGCGCGCCGACATTGCTAGTTATCGCCGAGTGGAGTATTACATCAGCCACTTATCCGGTGTATATCGTGATAGTCAACAGTCTGATGGCGGCCGTCATTTTGGCTAGTCCGCATCGTAAAGCAAAAGGGGAGCCATCAGAACTCAGGGAGTTGTAGTTTATGAAACAGAACAGGATTACCGTCGTTATCAGTGTTTGCTTTTGTGCTGGATCCGCAGAATACGCCGCGGTGGATTGATTCGATTGAGGCGGAAGAAACAAATGAATGGCCCGCCCGGCTGGGGACTGTCTACCGCAACCGCAACGGGCAAGGGGAGTGGAGGGAGTGCACGGTAACCGCGTACGAACACAACAAGATGTTCGTCTTGAGCAGGAAGGACGGCGGCTACCATGTGTAATATACCGTGCGACTAGTGGGTAAAGATGCGACCGAACTGGAATATGTTGAATGGGAAGATCGGGGCGAGGTGGGTGCGCCGTTCAATCAGGACGTTTTTCTGAAGCTCAAGCAACTTGTAGAAGAAAATTAGTGTGCCGTGTCCTTCAGGTCTTTGAGCGAGCGGGCCAGATTGTGGCGGCCGGCTGCGGCGTGGCGGTTGTAGGCTTCCTCCAGGGTCTCGGCGCCGATAAGGTGCTTGCGGGTGCTGGCTGTATCGTAGAGAAAGAACGTGTCGTCTTCGTCGTACATTTCTAGGAAGTGCTGGCTGTAGGCTGTGGGCCGGAGTGCTTGCACTCGATGGGCTAGCAAGATAAGAGAGTCGTAGGCATCGCGCACCTGTTTTTTGAGGCGGAGTGGCCGAGCCAGTTCCATGGCGCGCTGGAAGCTATTGGCGAGTTCTAAGAATGCATGGCTGTGGCCGCCGAGTACTGTGTCGAGCGCATCGTCCATGGCTTCGGGGTCGGTAATGCCGTCGACAATGAGCCCGCGGACGTCTATGCCAAGCCTCTCTAGGTATTCGTGGCAACGTTCCCATTCGTTGCCTACTTGCGACTCCAATGCGTTTTTGGGCTGCAGGCCCAAGCTGGACCACTGGGCAGATAAGTTGTAGTCGATAATCAGTGCGCCTTCGGGTAGCCGACTTATCAGATTGAGGGCGGTTTTGGGGTCGAGTCGGTCCATAAGGTAGACACTCCAGCAGTTTACTGGCGGCATGTCAAATGTGTCGCGGGTAAGAAAGAATACCTCGCCGTTGGGCCGCTCCGACGGGGTTTTGATGGTAAAGTACATACGCTGCATGCGGGTGATGGCGTGCGTGTACTTAAGGATTTTGTCGGCGTTGAGGGTGCTAGAGCGGCGTTTTTGCAGCGAGCGGGACAGTTTAAGCCATTGTTTGCGTGCGACACTCAGTGTGATGGCTGGTTGGTCGCAAATCACGAGTGCTTTGCCCAAATGTTGCCGCGTGTTTAGGTGGCGCATGGCATCGGCAATAAGACTGTCGGTGCCGCGGGCGGCCGGTTTGCGTAACTCAAAATACAGTGCATTCATCATGCCTTTCCTCATTTCTCATTTGGTTGCTGTTCGCGCGGCATCTTACCACAAGTTGCCCCGGTACAAATTAAAGGATTATTAAATAGGCATAAATTACAACAATCCGCCTATTCTTACAGCAGCCTGTTTTTGCGGAAGCTGAAGTGATTTGTTTTGGCAACAATAATATGATCGGCCAGCGGTATGCCCAGTAGTTCGCCGGCGGCAGCAAGCTGCTGAGTGAGTTTAATGTCCTGCTGGCTTGGCTGTGGGTCGCCGGAAGGGTGATTGTGGGCGACGACCACGCAGGCGGCGCGGTCGGCGACAGCATCGGCGAACACCTCACGCGGATGGGCGAGCACAGTCTCGAGCGTGCCGATGGTGATAGTACGCTGCTCAATCAACCGCTGGCCGCCGTCGAGCGACAGGCAGACAAGGTATTCCTGCTTTTTGGTGCACAGGTCGCCCAGGCGCGTCAGAATATCTGCTTCGGTCAAAAGCGGCGTGACATCGCGCACCAGATGCCGGCGGGCGAGTTCGAGTGCAGATAGCAGTTTGCCGGCAGTGGCAGTGCTGACGCCTTTAATATTGGTCAACGCATCATATGTCAGCGAGTCTGCGCCTTTTTGTAGTAGTTTTTGGATTTTCTTGGCAATCTGGCCCACGTCCGCACCCTTGGTGCCGCTGCCGATCAGGACTTCCAGTAGCTCAAAGTCGGATAAGGCGGCTACGCCTTTGCGTTGCAGTTTCTCGCGAGGGCGGTCGGGAAGGGGAAGGTCGTGGATGCGCTTCATGCCGAATAGTGTAACAAACATTGCCAGCAGAGCGGTTGTTTTATTCATCAAATTATTGACTTACATGCAACATTATGCTAATGTTTATTTGTAAGCTATGAAAACAAAAACCAAAACAAACACGGTCACAGAAAAAATAATTGCATTCGAGCACGAGATAGAAGCAGTGCTCCACACCCCGTTCCACCTGAAGGTGGAGTACTTCTTCCGCAAGCGGTTTATCGTGCTTGGGATGATGCTGCTGATGGCTGCGGCTTTGGAAAAAAGTGATGGCAGGGTACTTGGCATTTTGCGCGAGGCGTACAACCACGGCTACGGCAAGGTGGGTACGTATTTACGGAATGAAACTGTCCACAGGTCGCACACGCCAAGTCACGCCCGAATAATTGTGGCTGCGTCGCAATAGCGCTAGTGCTTACAAGAACAGGGTTAGCGCTATATGTTGTGGATAACCTGTGATCATGCACAAAACTGTGGATAACTTGCGTTCGAACCGCTGTTTTGGCCCATAAACCACTTGTAAGTGGGTAGTGGTGGGTAGTATAGTCATGTTAGTGGGTAAATGTGGGTAACCCACAAAGGGAAACCCATTAAAAACAAAAACCACTAGCAAATTAACGAGGTACGAATGGCCACGGTGGACTACTTTCAGCGCAAGCTCGACGACAAACGGCGGTTGACCATACCGGCCGAACTTCGCGACGAGTTTGCCAGCGGGGTAGTCATCACCCGCGGGTTCAAGAAGTATCTGCACCTGTACCCCAAGTCGGTATGGGATGAGCTGGTCGAGCCGATGCTCCAGGGTAACATCTTGGACGAAAAGACGGCCGACCTGAACGTCCAGTTCCGGATGGGGAAAACGGAAGGCGTCATTGACGACAAGCAAGGACGCATTACCCTGGAGCAGCATCTTCTGGACTATGCAGGGATAACAAAGGAGGTCGTGGCCGTGCGTGTCGGCAAATACTGGCGGCTTATGGCGGACACGTCGTAATCCGTTGATTTGCTTACCCAAAAAGGGCACCTTAACAATTCGGCAAGGAACGCGAATAGAAAAACCCAGCCAAAGGCTCGAGGTTACCTATTCGGCAGTCAACCAGTGGCTTATAGGGCACCACTGATCAAAACCCTGGCACCTTTCATGTTCGTAAGAACACCTCCCAAAACTCCACCTCACACATAAGTCTCTCAACTTACGGGCATTCATCCAGCTAGAGGTTCGCCTCTACCACCAGATGAATGACCATCAAACAAAAACAAAAACTGCAAAAACAAAAAGTTGGCTGCTGAATAGGTGACCTTGCAAAAACAAAAACAACAAAACAAAATTGCAAGCATGACCCAAGCACAATATCAAGAACACATACCAGTGCTGCTGAACGAAGTGCTCGAGTATCTAAACCCACGGGAAGGGGAAGCATACCTCGACCTGACAGGTGGATACGGCGGACACGCGGCAGTGGTGCTGGAAAGAACAAAAGCCCCTAAGAAAGCCGTACTCGTAGATCGGGATCCTTTAGCGATAAAAACGCTAGAGGAACGATTCGCGAAACAAGGTATAGAAGTAAGGCAAGCGGACTTTTTGTTAGCCAGTGAAGAGCTGGCGAGCGAAAACAAGCGTTTTGACTTGATATTGGCGGACTTGGGCGTGTCGTCACCGCACCTTAACCAGGCGAGTCGTGGGTTTTCATTCGCTAGTGATGGGCCGCTCGACATGCGCATGGATACAACGCAAAGTTTAACTGCGGAGAAGGTAGTGAATACCTACTCTAAGGAAGAGCTGGCGAGATCGGAAGAGCGTCGTGTAG
>CALKHY010000112.1 GCA_937988795.1 uncultured Candidatus Saccharibacteria bacterium | reverse complement strand
CACGACGCTCTTCCGATCTCGCCACGGCATACGTCGCTCTACTGCTTTGACCCAACCCCCTTGCTGCGATGAGATAGCCGCTCCGAATTTGTACTTGCTTTTTTCTGCATAAAACTTTATAAGCATGCATAATATGCGTCACCTTCACGAAGATCTGCCGCAGACGTCAGGGAGAAATACGTTCTTAAAGGTCACTTTATTGGCAAGACCGGCCATCATATAGATCGGAGGCTGAACAAGCGCGATCTGCTGCGCAGCGAGGCAGTGCTCAATAGGATTCTGCAACCCATGATTCGCAGAATTATGTCGTACCGGCCAACCGCCCTTCTTGGCCAGGAGACTGCGGCCGCCCTGCTAGTACGGCGCATTGGTGGCGCAATTTCTATCCCAGCCTTTAGTCTGCCAAAGACAGGAGACTTTCTGCCGCCGGAAGATGGCGATATGAGCCGGGCTGTTTTGGTCGAAGACAATGTTATTACAGCCCAGAGCATCCGCGAAGCACTTGGTTCACTGCGTCAAGCGCCCGCTACTCCTATACGCGCGATTACTCTTTTTGATAGTAGCGGCGGTCAGGCTCAAGATTTTAACGAGATTCCAATAGAGGCTGTCTATGATGTTGGGGTCAGGGTTTGGGATCCGCAGACCTGCATATGTTTAGGGACTTTAGCTGGTGATCGGGCCGGAGTGGAGGTAACAAGATGAGCTTAGAAAGGGTACAGGCGTATCAGGAGGAGCAAGAGTCACTGTTAAATGCGCTAGCAGAGCGCCTGCGGCCGGAGCAAGTGATTATTGCTCATGGCTCCGTCGTGCGCGGGCTTGGGCCGTATAACGATGTCGATGTGGTTAGTGTTCGAACGAGTAACGGTCCGCCATTTTCGGATCAGTCAGTTGGCGGCGTAAGGGTTCAAACCGAGGTCATGTGCCCCGAGGAGCTTTATCGTCACATGTTCTCAACCAGCCGAGGGAGCATGCTTGCGCTGGATAATAGGATCCTTGGCGTACAAAACGAAACAGTTTCAGACATGGTTGACGCTCGCGCACAGACAGCTAAAGGCGAAGGAAGAGCGCAGCTTGTCGCCGCCTTAATTACCGAACAGTCGATCAGCACACAGAGACCGGACATATTCGCCGGCAAGAGTCGTTTCGCACTAAAACGCTCGTTGGGTGGTAAGCGATCAGTCGCGCACTCCTTGGTTATTGCAGGGCTCGTGTCCGCGCCAGACACTTTGGGTGCTGCGCCGGTTAAAAGATTTAGTACACTTCTGGATTTGGGCTTGATTGATGAAAAGACTATTGATGCTATTTATGATGTAAACCAACTACTAGTATCCGTAACTGATACACCAGATTTCAGACAAGCGTGGAAGGCGGCGTCGGCTGTTACAGAAGACTGGGTTAGGCGTGTGCAGGTTTTGGCAAGTGACTTTATGCGCTCTCAACCCGGGGGAGACTTTCAAAACGCGTTGGAGCAGTCACTCTCCGATGACCCCGAGGATCAACAAGCAGCTTTCGCATACTTGTCCCAAAATGGCACAGGAGCCCTTGCAGCCGAAACCATAATGTGGAGACTTTTATCCAACCCATCACTTACGCGCGACCATCTTGAACAGCTCTGGGGGATGATTGAAAAGCTGCCGGGAGCACAATTGTCGCTGGGTTCCGTAGCCGTCCAGCATGTTCAGTTCCCGAATATTTCCGTGAGTGAAGATTCGCCCGTGTTGCTGCACCCTGATATCCAGTTCGCACTGCGGTATCGTGGGCAGGGTGTCAAGTAGTTGGCCCCAACTCCTTCTCTAGCCAGGCTTGGATTTGGCCTTTGAGCTCAGGCGGCAATGCCTCTTGCGACTGTAGGCGCAAGAAGTCGGCAAGTTCCGCCTGCCAGTCCAGCTCATCCGCGCGCACAATGCCGCGCTCTTTGGCCAGTTGCATGAGGTATGTATCCTGGTAGCGGCCCTGCTCGTCAAGCAGATTAATGGAAAGCTCCAGCTCTTCGGTCGTGCCCACGCAGTCGAGCGGTGGCTCGCCCTCTTGGCCGGTAAGGGCAAGGAATAGATGTTTGAGTGAATGCTCATTCAAAAAGTCAATGGCAAAGGTGCGTCTCATATCTTCGTCGCTCAGCCATGGCGCCAGCAGGAGGTAGCTGCTGAGCGATTTGGGGCTTTCCAGGCTCCAGCGGCCACTTGGGCGCTTGCTTGGATCGATGCGGAAGACAAAGTTGTCGCTGGTAAACACCTCGAAGTACTGTGGGAATTTGGCAAAGATTTTAGCGACAGCTACGGAAGTGAGCTGACGGATGGCACTAAAGTAGGTGATTTTTGACGAAACGCGGATCTTTATAAAGTCTTGGATAAGCTGCTCGGCTTGGAATGACTTACTCCACTGGTGGTTAATTTCTCTGCCTTCCCAACGGATGCCGCGCGGCAGGCTGGTGCCAGCCTCATTGGCCACGACCACGTAGGCAGTTTTGGTGGCAATGGCGAGGGTAGTGCCGACCAGCGCAAAGGCAAGCGAGATGGGTACGTGCCCTTTGTGGGAGCCTGGCTGTGCCTGTACTTCTAGTAGCTTCGGATCGATGGTGCGCTTGACGGCATGGAGCTCTACGCCCATTGTCTTTGCAACTTCCTGCGTTTGGCCCAGATGTTCGCCAGTAGCCATTACAAATCCAGTAACTGGTACGTTTATGGCCTTGAGCAGTTCGCCGGCAACAATCGAGTCTTTGCCACCGCCAATGCCAAGCAGGGCACCTTTCGTGTTCAGTTCTGATTCGCCCTCAAACGTTTCTCCATCCTGTGCGACAAACCTGGCCAACTTTTCTGCGGACAGCTTATTGACGTATAGAAACTCTCCAAGGCCATTGAGCCACACCTCGTTCCAAAAGTCTGCCTCGGCCTCGTCCATCGCATAAGAGTGTTTAATCACCGGCGGCGCAAAAATCTTGTAGTAGCTAATGCCCAAAGCTAGATGCAATGCCCGAAGCGCCCGCTTCAGCTCCGGCACATCCGGTAGCTCAACAGGGAACTCAATTCTCTCAGTAAATTCGTATTCCTGCCCCTTATGGCGAAGCGCGTAGTCAAAATACACAGTCTTCCGGTCATCCCCAACCCGGAACTGCCGATAGTGGAAAATGTCAGCATTCATAAATAAATCATATCCAGAGAAACAGGATAAAGATAGCCTTGTGTAATAAAACAATATATGACATGATATGATATGATAATATGACCAATCTTAGTTCTTGTGAAACTAAAGAGCCCCCAAGAGATATAGATATGTGTATAGGGTATACTCTTGTTGTCGGAGGAGCTGGTTTATTGACTCTTGAAGGGCTAATTAAAGTTACATTACCTACAGTTGATCTTAAAGGCCTGCTCTATGCCACTAGCTTAGTGCTTATGGCATGGGGTGCAAGGTATGTATCGCGGGACCGTCAATGGGAGATTGTACTGGCAGAAATCAATGAAATGAATAGACCGACCGTTGAGATCGTTGATGAAGCGACCGATAGATTACAGCATCAACGGCCAGTGAATCCTCCTGAGGAAATTTTAGAGATATAAAAGGTAAGATGCATGTCTCTTGATCAATTTAATAACCGCAGTGCTTAAACTTAAATATGCCCCTAGGATTGTAGCTTGCTCTTTACAAGTTCTGCCACCTGACGAGGGGTCATGGCAGCCTTGAGGATTACGGCTTCGACGCCGGCGTTTTTGACTTCGTCGGATATTTCTTGTTCGCCGCGGTTGGTAAGGACGATAACCTTAATTTTTTTGCCCCAGTCGGTTTTGCGCAGGCGGGTGAGCATTTCTTCGCCGTCCATGACGGGCATCATGAGGTCGGTCAGGATAATGTCGGGGCGCATTTCTTCGGCCAGTGCCAGGCCGAGTTTGCCGTTGGAGGCAGTTTCGACAGTGTAGCCTTCGGCCTCGAACTTGATGCGATACATTTGCGCGATGGCTTCGTCGTCTTCGACAATTGCAATTTTGACCTTGGTCATGCCTTCACCCTTCCTTTCTCTCAGTGTAGCACTAAGTTACGGCCCGGTCACCAGTGCGTTTGATGCCGAGCACTTCGCAAACAATATCTACGACTTGGGCCGGTGTGTGGTGCGCCTTCACGATATAGCGGTCCACATTTAAAAAACGAAGCGTCGGTGGCGCTTCGTCTTTACTGATGTTGGTAAGCACAACCACACGGATGTCGCTGCCCCACTCCTCTGCACGCAGGCGGGCCAGCATTTCTGCCCCACCCATATGTGGCATCAAGAGGTCAAGTAGAATAATGTGCGGATTGTATGCCTGAATAACAGTGAGTCCCTCAATACCATTCTTGGCGGTGTAGACTTTAAAACCGGCGCGTTCCAGCTTGCTTTGATACAAAAACCGCAAGTCGTTATCATCCTCGACTACGACTATTTTGGTTTGGTATATCATTTTTGCGTGGTTTTGTTGTTTACTCCCACCACTCGTTAAAAAAATTAAATACTATTTTAGTATCTCAACAACCTTATGCTTATGCAAGGGGTTCCAAAGGTGTTTGTCCTTAATACAACAACCTGTTATTGCAGGTTAGTCAACAAAATCGGAACATAAAAACAGAGTAAAAATTATTAAAAAGTTATGATTTTTGCTAAATAGATTTGACTTCTCGGGGCAAGAGGTAGTATGAAGTAAATGATACAACTATAATCGGTATCATTGTCCAAAAAGGCGCGCGGCATGCCCCAGCTCACCAGCTTCAAAACCTTCCCGGAGTTTTCCAAACTAACCCTCGAAGACAGGGAAGCATACGAAGCGTTAATAAAGGACTACCCGCCCGTAGCCGATATTTCATTCAGTATTCTTATGTTGTGGTGGGGCACGCTCGGCGAGGCGGCAATCTCTCGCCTGGATGATAACCTCGTTATTAGTTACTGGATCCCAGGCGACGACAAGCATTCCGGATTGTCAATCATTGGCACAGAACGAGTTGACGAATCGATCTGTGCCATTTTTGATTACTTAAGAGAGCGCGGCGAGCGCCCCAGGCTCGTTAACGTTCCTGATTTTGTTGTAAACAGTCTGTGCTATCCGGAACTCTTCTCGTTCTCATCCGGCTTTGGCGACGACGAGTATTTGATACGTGTATCAAAGTTCGCCCACCTGGATAACATGCCTAAATATATGCGGGTGCGCGCACGAAAGTTTATACGCGAGCAGGGCGAAGTAAATCTGACAGTTAAGGATATTGACCTCCGATCATTCATGAACCGTCAATTGCTTTTGGATGCTTCTGAGCGATGGCCGCGCAAAGGAGTGAATAGCATGACGAACTTCGGTCGCAAGCTCTTGCCCGTTGTCGTAGATAATGCTGTCGATCTTGGCGTACAGTGCATGGGACTGTACGTAGAAAAAGAGCTTCAGGCTTATCTGTTGTATGCCCCATCTGACGATGGGCAATACCTGACGCTTCATTGCGCGAGAGTTAATTACGACGTGCCAAGAATTTTCGAGTATATGGTGCATGCGTTCGCCCGGCATGCGGAAGCAAAGGGGTTCGTATACGCAAATTTGTATTCGGACAGCGATTCGCCAAGTATGCGCATTATCAAGATCGCCCTCAAGCCAGACGCTTTCTTTAGAAAATACATAATCGAACCGGCGTAAATATGTTTGCAACCTTTCCCAACTTCACTAGACTCACTCTGGACGACAGGAAGGAATACGAATCCTACATCTCCGCTCTGCCACCCATACACGACATATCCTTTGCGGGTGTAATGACTTGGTGGAACACAATGGACAATATGTCCGTATCGGTACTCAACGGCAATCTTGTCGTTCCTTTTTGGTTGCCGGGCGACGAAAAACGTTCCGGTCTATCGTTGATTGGCGTAAATGACATTGACGAGTCGCTCTGCGAGATCTTTGATCATCTGCGGGAAAGGGGCGATCCCGTCCGTCTGGTCAACGTTCCTGAATTTGTCGTGCGCAATGTCAAATACCCGGAGATGTTTAACTTTAAGAATGACCGTACTCATGACGAGTACATTCTTTCGATTTCCGATTATTACCCGCTAAAGAATATGAATGCTTTCCGCCGCCGGAAGGTCGAGCGGCAGATAGCCAGAGTCGGAGAGCGCAATATCGTGGTCAAAAGTTTGGATCTGAGCAGCGAGGAAAATAAAGATTTTCTGTGGAGAATGGCCGTCGCTTGGCAGCCGCGGGGCATCAATAACTACGGTAAGCATGAATTGCGCGCCATGCGAATATGCATCGAACAAAGCGAGGAGCTTGGCATCGAAAACGCCTGCCTTTTCGTAAACGGCGAAATGTACGGTTTCTGCCTGTACGAGATCGGATCAGATACAAGATATGTGGGGATGCGTCACATCAAGGCCACGCATGTCAGTACGTTGGGTTTTGAGCTGATCGCTTATATGTTTGCTAAATGGTTCGCGGAGCGCGGGGTGCTATACGGAAACATAGCGTCAGACTTCGGCCTCATGCGCCTGCGCATGTTCATGCTCACCCTCGGCCCAGTTAACTTCTTTAGAAAATACATAATCGAACCAGCCTAGAGGGTAAGAATGTTTGCGACTTTCCCCAAATTCACCAGACTAACTTTAGCGGACAGGGAAGAGTACGAATCGTATATTAAGAATTTTCCACCTATCGGTGATATTGCTTTTCCGAGTCTCATGATATGGTGGAACTCGCTGGGCGGCCTTAAAGTTTCGCGGCTTAACGGCAATCTCGTTATATCGTATTGGCTACCCGGCGACGAAGAGCTGTCCGGGCTGTCGCTAGTCGGAATACGCAACATTGACGAGTCTATCTGTACCATCTTTGATTATCTTAGCGAGAACAATGAATTGCCGCGGCTGGTCAACATTCCAGACTTTGTCGTACAAAACATCCGGTATCCCGAACTTTTTCGCTTCCGGGTGGCTGGATCAGCAGACGAGTATCTGTTATCTCTGCACAAATTCGCTAGTATTGACGCCATGCCGCAGCTCATGCGCATGCGTGCGCGTAGATTCTTAAAGGACTTTGACGGTCTAGGGGTAGAGATAAAGCCTCTCAATCTACATTCCGCACGTATCCGACAGCTGTTGTTAGATTCCACAGCCGCATGGCCACTAAAAGGGATTAATAATATCAATAAGTTGGAGCGCGAAGCGCTGCCTGGGGCGGTGGCTTATGCTCCGATGCTGGGTCTGCAGGGGGTCGGCCTATACATCGCAGAGGTGCTGCAGGGTTTTTGTCTATACTTTCCAACAAACGATAAGGATCATGCAATCATTTCGCACGCTAGGGTCAATTATGAACTGCCGCGGATATTTGATTATGCGGTCCATGCTTTTGCTCGACATCTAACCAGCGAGGAGTTCAAGTATTTAAACATTCACGGTGACAACGGCTCACAAAAAATGCGCGTCCTCAAACTCGCACTTAAGCCGGCAGGTTTTTTCCGTAAATACACCGTAGAACCAGCTACGGCACCGGTAAAACGAAGATACGGTTTATTCACGGAACCTTGACGAAATTACAAACATGTTTAATAGTTGACTTTTTTAGTTATTCTAGGTATAGTACAAACTGATCACCCTCACACGAGGTGAGGGTCGCAATAGTTACGAGAATAAAGGTACCTGGGTTAACGCCCTGGTATCTTTTTGTTTTGTATCTGGTTGGTAAGAGTTCATTTTTAAAGGGTTTTATGATGGAACAATTTGCAGAGCCATTGCCAATGACAAATATACCGCCGGGCGGGGTGCATCGGGAACAGGGCGAAATTGAAGAAAACGTCCCTATGCGTATAGGTGTTGGGGGTGGGGGAGAGCATATACAACAACACGAGGAGTGGGAAGGTAACCCCCTTGGTGTTGCAGATGGGGCCATTGTCGCGTCTCGTGAATCTTTGGAGATTGGCAAGCGCGCCATTATTCCGGCCGGCGATTCTATTCCGGATCAGGAGTTGGTTGGCCACGAGCAGCCTGCCCTTGTCTATGACATAGGGGAAGACCGTATGGTCGAATTGGTCAAGCGGGCCAATCGGAGCAAGGTGGTATGGATAGCTGCCGGCGCACTTGCATTGACGAGTCTTGCAATAACAGTTGTAGAAACGGCTATTAAGTCAAGCTGGGGTCAGTTGATTGCAGCAATGCCCGAATGGGCGCTCGTCGGTGCAGCTGTAAGTGAAGGACTTTTCGCATTAGGTGGCGCAATGATGTTGAGTGCTATGGGTGTTAAGGGATGGAAGCGATTCAATCCTTTTGGAATAAGAAAAAGATTGGGCGAGTTCCAGGAACAGGCCCTCAATTACCGCGCGGCATCAGATGGAGAAAAAACAATCATGGACAACCCCTTATTTAGGGCGGGGTTTATCATAAATGCCATTGGTGCCATAGGGACCGCGGCTTTTGCGGGGGCTGGTGTGCTGCAGATGCCTCGTGAAGCATGGGGCCTACTTCCACTTGTCAGCCTGGATATCGCCGCGACTATTGGAACACGTATTGCGGTTAAGAAGGGTATTGAATTGTCGGCTTTGAAGCGCCGACTAGCCCGTCTAAGCGATGTATCAAGAGTGAATTTGGAGGCCCGACAATGAATATGGACAGACAACGGTATGGTGGCTGGTTGGTTGCCGAAACTACGAGCAATTCCATCTCTACAGGAGAGATTCCTCGCGATGTCTTGCCCTTTACTCCTGCCAGCTTTGCTCTTGCCGAAGTTGTAAAGACTGAAGTTGTAGACGCTCAACCCGAGACCGGCGTTGTTAGTGAAGGGATCGCCTGGGCTGGCGATGATATAAATGTAAACCGCTCGGAGTCGCATCCCCTTCATGACCCGACAGAATTAGTCGAGGGGGTTGATGTTGATGCGATAAGAGTTAAGAACGGAGAGTTGAGTAGTGAAATCGGGCAACATTTAGGCAGTGCAGCTGTCTTGGCGGACTCAAGAGTTGACGAACCCGTGCCGCAGAAGCAGTCGTCTCAAGAGCCTGTAGAAGTAAAGCCTGACAAAAAAGATAGAGAACATAAGCCTAAGGTTGTCATGAGGGCAGCAACCGTTGATGACATTGACCGTTTAGTAGAGCTTGACCTGAGGATGTTTAAGGGCGCTTATGGTGAGCGACCTCCTACGCCAACAGAGGTGCGAGAGATGTTCTACCATAGGTTTGCAAACGTACAGAATGGTCGAGGGCTTATGTATGTATGTGAAGTAGATGGGCGAGTTGAGGCTTTCGCAACATACTTTAAGACTAAGAAATCTTGGGAGGATTTCATATCCTGGGAAGAATCGACAGGTAATGGTACGCTCGATAGAGTAACTGACCCTAATGGTGAATATGCTTATGTGGTTAATTTGACAGTGGGGCCGAGGGGTTCGGCAGTGAGGGCGCGGGAGAGATTGACGGCGAGCATGATGGCTCATGTCGTAAAGGAGGGAAAGATTAAACAGGCACATTTCGTTAGCCGTATGCCCCAATTCGCCAAGTGGCTAGAGAATCAGGGCATTGATTATAGAAATTGTACAGAAGAGGAACTGGACAGGATTGCTCAGAAATACAGTGAACTCCGGCGCCCAAAGTACGAAAAGCGGCGAGGGTTGAAAGCTGTCCTGCAATCTTCCAGCCCAAAACTTGTCCCTTATGATTACGAATTGCGCATGTATGAGAGTATGGGATTTGAGAGAGGGAAGCTTGTGAAAGGTGCTTTTGGCGACCCAGAATCGCTCAATTACGGAGTCCTCTTTAGGATTAATATACCAGGATCACGACGTTCTTTCATTGTTCGTCGTCCTTTGGCCGCATTATTCCGATTTATTGGCAATCACGAAAAATTAGCTGCGAAAGTCTTTTAGTATGATGAGTTCAGTATTACAACAAGGCAAGAGTGTTAAGGGCGAAAAACGCTACAGTGTTGAATATTTCCATATATACACAGATCAAGATATAGACGATACTCACACCCAGAGCCTTGAATATCTAAAGAAAGTGCGAGATGCATGGGCTTTTGAAGCGTCTACCGTAATTTTAATCGATAATTATAATCCGACGAACCATAAATTAACCTCGGATGATATTCTGGAATTTCTCGAGAATGAGGGAGTCCCACCTGATTATTGGGCCTTTGAGGCTGATGTAGTAGCAAGCGCAGAGAAGCTTTTAGGTGCTATAACCAACGCACACCTAAGAAGAAGTTATGAGCGTTATATCAAAAACCACGGGAAGTTTCCCTGCTCCCTGCTGACAGCTACATGGTATTTAACGAGGCTTGGCGTTTTCGATGCCTCGATAATTAAAAGCTATGGCGCAGACCTGCCGTTTCAGCATGCAGATAAACTTATAAATATTTTGCCGGTAATTTACTCTTCTGTGGAAGGCCGCGCACGCGAACTTATTATTAACAGCCCGTACGAACACTTGGCTAACAACATTCGGAATCTGTTTTACGACGCAGAAGACAACCGCGAAATCGATATCTTTTAGTGTTGGAAAAGTCCTCTACATGAACATACAATATGATTATGTTCATACTACTCGCCATACTGCTGGGTGTCTGCGGCTTGACAGTTTCACTAGTAGGACTATTTGTTTTATTGCGGGATCCTGAAAAGGCAGGAAATAGGTGGTTTTTTGCCCTAGCAGCTGCCATGGGGCTTTGGTCAATTGTTAACTTCTTTGGCAGCAATGTGACGGTACACGGGTTGACTGAAGCTCTCGTGCAGCTAGATTTTAGTTTGGCTCTTTTCCTTTGTTGGTTTGTTATTAAATTTGTCGGTACTTTACTTAGTAGTCGGGCGGGGATTGGTCATTCGCTTCTCGTTAGGTTCGTACGCTGGCGCAGGTTTAATTTGTTTTCTCTGTTAGCAAATTCCGCGCTCACGATCGCAATCTTTACAGGCTCTGTTTTATCGGTTGGTATAGATGAAGGCGCGCTTAAGATTTCTACCACCAACCTTTTTTACAGTTATATGTTTTTCATTATAGGCTACTTGTC
>CALKHY010000111.1 GCA_937988795.1 uncultured Candidatus Saccharibacteria bacterium | reverse complement strand
GTGTGCTCTTCCGATCTCGTTCTTGCCGCAGGTGGGGTGGTGGGTGACGCACGACTCGCCAATTAAAGGCATACTGCCAAGCGGGTCGAATGCTGCTGCAAGTCCAGCATCCGAGCAGAAGATCAAGGAAGATAAGCTGTTTATTCCAAGCATTGACCTGGCAGAGCCGATTCACGGCGGCGGCAAAGAGTCGCTCAATTTGGGTGTTTGGAGAGTGCCGCACACCAGTACGCCGGACCGGGGCGGCAATACGGTGCTGGTGGGGCACCGGTTTACCTATAGGGATCCAACTGGTGTCTTCTATCATTTAGATAAAGTAAAGGAAGGTGACGAGATTACCGTGCACTGGCAGGGTAAGGCGTATGAATACGAGGTTACCGAAATTAAAGTTGTGCCGGCAAGCGAAGTGTCGGTGGAGCACAACACCACTGAGCCGCGGTTGACAATCTATACCTGCACGCCCTTATGGAGTACCGAGAAAAGGCTCGTCATCATTGCCGAGCCGAAAGGGGCTCATAGATGAAAGAGTGGCATCGAACGGTTATTTTGCTCATTTTGTTGGCGATAGCTATCGGCTTTTTGGTCTGGTCGGCCAATGCGACAGATCCCGTTGTTCGGGGCGCCTAAATGTAGCCGCCGACGAGCGCCAGGATGATGCCCAGTGCAGCCGATACCTGGCCAATGACCCAGAAACGCATGGTTATCTTGGTCTTCGGCCATTCGCGGGCAGCCTCCAGGTGATGGTGTAGCGGCGCCGCGACAAAAATTTTTCGGTGGAAAAGTTTTTTCGAAATGACCTGCAAAAGCGTCGAGCCGGCCTCGGCCACGAATACCAGACCGATCAGTGGCAGAAGCAGTAGGGTGTTGGTGAGCATGGCCACCACGCCAAGCGCCGTGCCAAGCGCGAACGACCCCACATCGCCCATCACAAACCGCGCCGGCGCGATGTTGAACCACAGGTAGGCGAGCAACGCGCCCACGATCGTCAGACAGAACCCGGCAATGCCGAGATTGCCCTGCAACATGGCAATGGCGCCCATGGCACCGAAAGCGCTCACCAGTAGCCCGCCGGCCAGTCCGTCGACGCCATCAGTAATATTCACGGCATTACTGGTGCTGATGATGACCAGGATAAACAACGGGATAATCAGCCAGCCAAGCGATATGTCGCCGACAAACGGGATGAAGACGTTGCTGAACTCAAGCTTGTAGTAAAACCACCATGCGCCGATCGCGCCAACAGTGGTCATCAACCCTAGTTTGACTGGCGCGCGTAAGCCTGCGACGCCGCCGCCCCAGCCTTTGATGTTAATAAGGTCGTCAATAAAACCGATAACGCCGGCGCCAAGCAGCGCGGCAAGCGGCAACCAAGTCTGTTGCCGGTCGAGGTTGAAAGCCAGCGTTACCGCCGCAACAGCTACCAGCATGATGAGTCCTGCCATCCGCGGGATGGTGCGCTTGATGCGCAACTTGTTTATAACCGTCAGCTGCTGGCCAGTCACGTCCACGGTGCGCGGGCGCTTCCAAAGTTTGTACTTGTACGCCAAAAACGTATATATCGGCGTAATGAGCATGGCCAGACAGAATGTCAGAAACCCCAGCAGAATGACAAACGCGATGTCTTGGGTGAAGAATTCAAACGTTAGTTTTGTTTCCTGCATGGTAACTTACGATGTACTATACACTCCTACGTGGCAGTTTTTCCAGCCCTTCATGCGTCGCCCCTGTCGGCTCCGCTTCCTTGAAGCTTTAGTTTACTGTGTTTTCGCTGCCAAGTGTATTAAAATTTCCATAAGATTACGTAAGGTTAAGGTTACAAAACAACATGGAACAGAACATTGCGCGCCCTCTCCTTATTATGGTCCGCGGCTTGACCGGAAGCGGTAAGTCCCATCTGGCAGCAGAGCTGGCGAGTGAGCTTGGCAAGGACAATACGGTCGTGCTCGATCCTGACGCGCTCGATACGACGGACGAAGCGTACCAGGCGTTCTCCAGAGAGCTTGAGAAAGAGGGGGTGGACAAGCGGATCCATCCGTTCCGGTGGTCGCGCAAGCGGGCCTGCGACGCCATCGCAGCGCAAAAAATCGTCATTTGGAATCAACCGTTTACTGACCGTGGGATTTTTGAACGGCTGGTCGCATTTTTAGAGGAATATGCGCGCGAGCAGGGTTTGCGCCTGCCGGTGCTAGTGGTTGAAGTTGAGATCGATCCGGAGGTGGCCAAGGCGCGCATCGCACGGCGCAAGCAGGAGGGCGGGCACGGGCCGTCAGAAGGAACGTTTGCGGCGCGCGTGCGCGATTACCAGAGCTACGCGGACGGTTTTCGGACAGTGACAGTGCAGGGTGAAGACGACGTTAAAGTTTCCATCGGCACTATTTTGCAAGCACTGAACAACTTGTCTTAAGGGCGTTGAGCTGTCTCGATTTCCAGCTGGCGCAGCTCGGCGGCATGCTGGCGCACGAGCGTTTCCAGTGCAGGATGGCAAGCTACGAAGCTGCGCGTACGGTACGTGTAGTCGCCATTTTCCTCTACGGATATGACCTTGCCGCCCGCCTCACGCACCAGCAGTGCGCCCGGTGCGTAATCGTGCACATAGCCGCCGCCGGGGTAATGTGGGAAGTTGAACCGGGCGGCAATGCGTCCGTCTGCCACCAGGCCAAAGCCGTAGCCGGCGCCGGTCGGACCGGGTTCACAGCTGACGCCCAGCGGCCGCAGCATGCCGGTTATGGCGCCAGCCAACCGCTCCCGGCAGTAGGCCACCTTGGGCAGTGGAGCGTTTGCAAGGTCGAGGCGTTGGCCATTCTTGAAAGCGCCGCCGTCCTTGCGCGCCACGTACATCTCGCCATCCCGGGGATTGTATATCACGCATGCCACGGCTTCTTCATGCTGGACAAGTACGGCCATAGTGGTATATCCGGCAACATTTGCCAGAAGGCTCTTCGTGCCGTCGATCGGATCAATCAGCCAGCAAGTGCCCGTCTGGCCTTCCTGATAGCCGGACTCCTCGCCGTATATAGGCATGCCTGGAAACTGGCTGCTGAATCCGCTGATGATTGCGTCATCGATCTCTACATCGAGGTTGGTCACCGGCGAATTGTCGCTTTTGGTGGTGTATGCGAGCTTGCCGGCGGCAGCCACGATGTGCGTCCCGAGCCGCCGAAAAATCCCCTGCAGGACGTCAACCTGCCGACCAATATCATCCGGCGTCAATATATCGCCCGGAGTTCTGAGCATGTTCATGCGCCGATTATAACAGACAACAGTTTACAGTACCTCGTGGAAGACTTGGATGCGGGCGCCAAGGCTGTTGAGTCGCTCGGCAATGTCCTCGTATCCGCGGTTGATGGTGTAGATGTTGCGCAAGGTAGAAATGCCCTCGGCCGCTAGCATACCGATAAGCAGCAGGCTAGCGGGGCGCAGGGCTGGCGGGCACACCACGTCGGCGCGTGTGAACTTGGTAGGACCGAGCACGAACAAGCGGTGTGGGTCGGCCAGTTCCACCTGCATGCCAACCTTGGTCATCTCGGTGTAGTAAATGGCGCGGTTTTCGTAAATCCAGTCGTGGATGAGCGTGCGGCCCTTGGCCACGCCGGCGATCGGCACAAAGTACGGCAGGTTGTCGATGTTGATGCCGGCCGGGTAGACGTTGGGGTGGATTTTGTCGACCAGCGCCTTAAGCTCACCGTTGTGTTTGTGAACAGTCAGATCAACAAGGTCGGTGTGGCCATTGGCGGCCTTGTAGCGCTCACTCTCATCGATGCGGGCGCCCATCTTGCGCAGCTTGAGCAGCTCCAGGCTTAGAAAGTCAATCGGCACGCGGCGGATGGTAATCTTTGAGTTGGTAGCGATGGCGGCCGAGATAAAGAGCATGGCCTCGATCGGATCCTCAGACAGCGCGTAGGTAACATTCTTCTTGATGAATGGCACGCCCTTGACCCTCAGCACAGTTGTGCCGATGCCCTCGATCTTGACGCCCAGGGCTTTCAGATAGCAGCAGACGTCCTGAATGGCATAGTTGGCGCTAGCGTACTGGATGATGGTTTCCTCTGGTGTGCGGGCGGCGGCCATGAGGGTGTTTTCGGTGACGGTGTCGCCGGTTTCGTACAGTACAACTCTGCCGGCCGGCTTTTTCTTGACGGTGACATTATAGTGGCCCTTAGTAGCCACAACGTCCAGGCCAAAGTTCTCCAGTGCAAACAGGTGCGGTTCCACAGTGCGGGCGCCGAGCTTGCAGCCCCCAGCGTACGGAATCTTGAATTCCTTGTAGTCGTGCAGCAGCGGCCCCATCATCATGAGCACCGAGCGGGTTTTGCGCGCGGCTTCGGCGTCCATTTCGTCGAGCTTGAGCTCTGCCGGCCGGCGGATTTCCACGTCACTGCCGATCCATTTAACTTTGACGCCGATGCTCTGCAAGACCTCGATAATCCGGTGTACTTCCTCGATCTTGGGGAAGTTTACAAAACGTGTAACGCCGTAGTTCAGTAGGCTGGCACAGAGCAGGCCGACCGCCGCGTTTTTGCTGTTTTTAAGCGTAATTTCGCCGTGCAGCTCATGCCCGCCCTCGATGCGCAAGTTCACGCCCCTGCCGGACAGCGAGATAAGCTGTTTGTTAAGGACGTCGCTGATTCGTCCCATGGTTTCGAGGCTTAAGTTTTGCTTGCCATGTTCGATGCGGTTGACCGCAGACTGACTGGTGCCCAGTCGTTTGGCAAACTCAGCCTGGGTTAGGCCCCGCTCTTGCCTTATTTGTGCTATCAATCGGCCGATTTTTTCATTCGTTGTGCTCATATACCTACCATGATATCACGTGTGATATTAAACTTGCAATTGTGTTCTTCTTGTTTGTTTTGGTTTTCGTACTTTCAGTGTAGCACCAATGCCTACCGGCGATTGATGTATTTTAATCATGATTAAGGTGAAATTTTGCCTTTTCTGCAAAGAGTAATATTGCGGCCCGCGCTGCGGCCAAGCTACAATAACGCCATGATCTAACGACGTGCGGCAAACCAGCTATATCTTTTTGTAAACGTGAGGGAGTATTTGTAATGATTGACAACGAAATTCGGGAACTGATTGCCGCAGAAGTAAAGCGCCAGAGCGAGGGGCTCGAGATGATCCCGTCCGAGAACCACACCTCGCCGGAAGTGCTGAATGCGCTTGGGTCGCGCCTGACAGACAAATATTCCGAGGGGTATCCGGGCAAGCGTTATTACGGCGGCTGTGAATTTGTGGACAAAGTAGAAAACCTGGCGCGCGACCGGGCCAAGAAGCTGTTCGGCGTGGACCACGTCAACGTGCAGCCGTATTCCGGCAGCCCGGCCAACATGGCCGTGTACTTTGCGCTGGCCGACCCGGGCGACACGGTCATGGGTATGAGCTTGTACTTTGGCGGCCACATGACACACGGGCTGAAAGTCAACTTTTCTGGCAAATGGTTTAATTCTGTCCAGTACAACACTGGCAAAGACGGCTTTCTTGATTACGACGCCATGGCGGAGCTCGTGAAAGAGCACAAGCCAAAGCTCATTTTCGTCGGTGCTACCGCCTACCCGCGCATTTTTGACTGGAAAAGACTCAAGGAGATTGCTGATCTGGTCGACGCCTATTTGGTGGCCGACATTTCGCACATTGCCGGCCTGGTAGTAGCTGGCGTACACCCCTCGCCGGTTGGCATTGCCGATGTCATAACAACCACCACGCACAAGACACTCCGCGGCCCGCGCGGCGCGCTCATAATGTGTAACGGCCTGCCTTCAAATCCGCTCAAGGTCGTGCCGCGCTCGCGCGAAAACTTACCAACCCTCATCGACCGGGCTATCATTCCGGGTCTGCAGGGTGGCCCCCACAACCACCAGACCGCGGCCATCGCGGTGGCGCTTAAAGAAGCCTCAACGCCTGAATTTAAGGAGTACGGCAAGCAGATTGTCAAAAACGCCAAGCGCCTGGCTGAGAAGTTGATGGACAAAGGCTATCAACTGGTCACCGGCGGTACAGATAACCACCTCATGCTCATAGATTTGACCAACAAGGGCGTCAAAGGTGCGGACGCCGAAAAGGCGCTGGGTCTGGCCGGCATTACCGTCAACAAAAACACTGTGCCGTACGACGCGCGGCCGCCGTTTGACCCCTCAGGCATCCGCCTGGGCACGCCAGCGCTCACCACCCGCGGCATGAAAGAAACCGAAATGGACCAGATCGCCGAGTGGATCGACCGCGCCATCGCCAATGTCGGCAAAGAGGAAGAGCTGGCCAAGATTAGAGAAGAGGTAAGAGCCTTCGCCCTCAACTTCCCGCTGCCGGGAGAGGGCCGTGGCTAGGATTGTCGATCACGCAGTTGTCGGCGTCATTATCGAACAAAACGGCAAGATTCTGCTGGTACAGGAGGGTAAGCCCGAGCGAAAGGGCATGTACAACGTGCTCGGCGGGCATGTCGAACCAACCGCACGAAACGCTGCTCGAGGCAGCGATCCGCGAAGCCAAAGAAGAGAGCGGGTACGACATCGAGCTGACCGGTCTGATCACGGTGTATCAGTCTATCTGGCCACATATTAATGTTTCGGGTCCGGTGTTTGCGGCGCGCGTGGTAGGTGGCAATGCGCAGCCTTCAGGCAAGCATCCCGAGGTGCGTTGGTTTAGCATCGAGGAGTTGCGTGAGCTGGAAGCAGCGGGGCGCCTGTTTACGACGTACCCCGTCCTTGCGGCCGAATTGTTGCTTGCCGGCAAGGTGCTGCCGCTCGATACGGTCGTTTGCGTGCGAGCTGAATAGTTAGAGTTTGTCCAGACCTCTTCGCAGCCGTTCCAGAATGTCATTCTTTGGCGGTTGCCAGTACGTATCGTCGATTACTATATCGGTGGCTGCCGGCGGCAGACTGATGTGCGGCGTGCGGCCGTTGGCAATCGCCCAAGGGAGGACAGGCTCTTTGAGTTGGCCGATAATCGACCCCTCGCCAAGCGCCGTCCGCCCGACCGTAGTCAGTGCATTGCCTCTCGTTAGTGCAAACCAGCGCGCTTGCAGGGCTGGCGGCAATTCAACAAACCGTCCCTGGTTAGGTATGGATGGTCGCCTGTCGGGATCCGGCGCCTCGGCTACTAGGGTACGCATACTGCAATTAGACACCGCTGTCGCGCCGGCAGTCTGTCAGATTTTTTACCATTTGCCGGACCACGGCGGACCTTCTTCCTCCCAGTGTTGCTCAAGGGCTTGATCACTGAGTGGATATTGAGGATCCGCGCCGCCTTCTTGCATGTACATGCTTTGATAGAGGGATCCGTCCCCAGCGGACCCGACCGCGGCAATGCCAAGGGCCGGCGTGGGGTCGTCATCTGTACGCCAGGACTCTGCGTCGTCTGTGGCGCGGGGCCCGGTGTATTCTGCCCCCAGGTCTCTGTAGGTTGAGCCTTGCGGAATGCCGCCCCCATAAAGGCCTGTTGCGCTCCGTAGTCGAAGGTGTGTGCCGAGGATCTCACGGTTGATTGCTTCTACGTCGGGCGGTTCCGGTTCCGGCTTTTCGGTTTCTTTCGGTTGCAGGACATAGGGTCGGACAAGTTCATTCTTGCGGAATTCACCCCCAAACGATTCCGGATGCGTCACGTCTCCTCCTTTCGGTATTGCTTTTAAGTCGGCATCAACAGCCGGAGTTTTTATTTATACCAAAAACATAAGCATGTTCCCACATTAATTCGGAACTTTTAAGAAAGGTTTAATAATTAGGGGAGGAGTTCAGGTTCCTGTTCGAGGGCGATGTTGAACTTTTGCTGGACGGCGTCCAGGATTTTTTGGCGGAATTTGAGGAGCTGGGCAGTGGATTCGGCGTGTTCGTTGACTAGTACCAGCGGTTGCTTGGGCCAGGTTGCCATGCCGGTCTCGGGATCGTGGTAGTCCTTAAAGCCGGCTTGCTCAAGCAGCCAGGCAGCAGAAATTTTGACGCGGCCGCCGTCTGCTGGCCAATTCGGCACATCGTTGTAGGCGGCTTGCAATTCGGCAAAGTGTTCTTGGCTGATAATCGGGTTTGCGAAGAATGAGCCATTGTTCGCCACTTCCGCTGGGTCGGGTAGTTTGGAGGTGCGGATGGCGATGACGGCGTCGCGGATGATCTGTGGCGTGTAAGTAGTGATATTGTTGTCGGCCAGGTATTTCTCCAGCGCGGCGTAAAACGGCTGGCTGGGATTGCCGCGCGTAAGGCGCAGCGTGATACTGGTAATGAAAAACCGGCCGCGGTCACGCGACTTAAAGCGACTCATACGATAGCCAAAGTCACATTCGGCATTCGGTATGACCGTCATTTGTTTGGCTTGGAGGTCATAGGCTTCGACTGACACGAGTGTTTGGGCGATTTCCTGCCCGTATGCGCCGACGTTCTGGACGGGTGTGGCACCGGCCGTGCCAGGTATGAGGCTGAGTGCTTCGATGCCGGTCAGCCCCTCGCGTACGGTTCGCTCAACTGCCTGATCCCAGTTTTCGCCGGCGGCGATGGTGACGATGCGCTCGCCATGCTCCTCGCGGATCTCAAAGCCCTGGATTTTGTTGACGAGAATCAGCCCCGGAAATCCTTCGTCGCGCCAGACGATGTTGCTGCCGCCGCCAATCATCATCACCGGCAGTTCGCGCTCCTCGGCCCAAGCCACAGCCTCGGGAATTTCGGATTTCTGATGGATATCCATCATGTACGCGGCCGTGCCGCCAAGGCGCATCGTGGAGTAGTCTCTCAGGGAGACATTTTGCCGGACATTCATGAACTCGATTATACCCTAACTTGCGTCACCGGTGGATCAGCGATAAAATTAAAGAGTATGAGCAACGAGCAGCAAGAGCGACCGTATAAGGTGTTAGGTGAAAAGCTCAAATCTCTCAGGCAAAAAATGCACGAGAGCGTAGCTGAGGTGTCAGGCGCCGTCGAGATTGACGAGCAGGCACTGCTGAAGATTGAGCAGGGCCAGGAGCGTCCGAGTGAAGACATTCTGATGCTGCTTATCAATCACTTTGGTTTGCAGGACGACGACGCTGCCGCCCTGTGGCGGCTCGCCGGTTACGAGGAATGCGACAACCCTGAGCACGACCACTACCAGGGCCGCGACGAACAGCAGTCAGCGCAGGAAGGCCAGAGCCGTACTATGCTGATGATCATGGCAGTTGACCCGCGCGTTATTTACACCGACGGCGCGCAGGTTACTGCGAACGCCAACGGTGTGATTATCGGCTTTATGCAAGGCACCGGTACGCCCAATGCTTTGACTGTTGCCAAGCTCGGCATGAGCCGCACGCAGGCTTACTCGCTTTTGCGCACGCTAGCTCAAACACTGGAGGCTTCCAAGCCCAAACAACTTCCAAAGCCCAAGACGCAGCAGGGTAATTCAGACGAAAAGTTAGCCAACGATCAGCAGACGGGGAATTAATTTCTTACCCTCTTTTTGCCATAGGGCTTACAAATATGCCCCAGCCATGCAGTCGGGCTATTGATTATTTCGCCCCCTCGCGTTACCTCTGTAATTGCGGTATAATAAAACGGCTGCACGTATGCGCCTGTAGCTCAGCTGGATAGAGCGTTGGTTTCCGGTACCAAAGGTCGGGGGTTCGAATCCCTCCAGGCGTACCAGAAAAAACACCTGACCGTTGGTTGGGTGTTTTTCTGGTTTGTCTGAAGATTTCGAACCCTCGCGGCGCGAGAGTCTATCCGCTACCGTCTTAACGCACTAATGGCCAGCACGATAACGCCAACAAGCAGCGCTAATGCGCCAAGCATGGCCAGGGCAAGGCCTCCTAAGTCCTGGCTCAAGCTTTCGATAAACGAAGCAAAATAAAGCAAGAAGCCGGCAATTGTCATAAAAAGCCCAAACCAGAACAGTTTGCGCGGACGCCGTTGAGCCGGCGGATTGGTCTGGCTTGTGCTGACGCCCCTGGAAATATAAGTAAGAATAGCAAAAACCGGCGTCCCGATAGCCAGTAGCGTCAGTCCTGTGCCGCCAGAATAGCTGAAGTAGGCTACATCGCCGATGAAATAGCTGAAATACAAGAATGAACCGACGACAAAGCTGAAGATGGCCAGGTTTTTAAATAGTTTATGCATAACCCTAATGATATCGCGCAAATACACGCAACACTAGCTGCAATAGTTGCCTGCTGTCCGTCTAGCGCTCATGCCTGCGGCGGAGGTGCCACTCCCAGAAAAGGGTACCGCTGATGGTTGCGGACGCGGCAACTGCCAAAGCACCGGCCGGGCCGGTTTCGGGCAGTTTGCCCTCTTCCTTGGCCTCGGTTTCTTCTTTGGTGGCCTCGGAGTTATCGGCCACTTTCGTTTCGGTTTCTGGAGTGGCGCTGGCGGTAGTCTCGGAGTCTGTTTGGGACGTTTCGTTCGTGCTTGACGTGTTCGTTCCGTCAGGCGAACGCAGGAGGAAGAACCAGGTGATGGTACCTACGATGACGACGATCGGGGCCAGTCTTACGACGTAACGCAAAACACGGCTGAGCTGTTCCTTAATGTCATCAGCAGGCAATTTGTAAGCCATAAGTTGTATGCTAGAGTAGCATACCGCTGATGTAAGTTAGATTTCTCACATACGCTCGCCAGCTCCGGCGGGGGTGAACTCTTACGCCAAAGAGGTAACTCTGGTATACTTACAGAGGTAACGCGCCCGTAGCTCAGTGGATTAGAGCGTCTGTCTTCGGAACAGAAGGTCGTAGGTTCGAATCCTGCCGGGCGTACCAAGGTAAAAATCTGACCTTTTAGGTCGGATTTTTATTTTGGTGCCGGTATAGCTGTTTCGCGGGCGCCTTATGCGGTATAGTTGTGGCATGCGCGAGGTCCAGTCAGCATGAAGCAATTGCATACATTCGAGGAAGTCAACGAAGCGCTGCGGCAGTTCTGGCCCGACCAACTGACCCGGCCCAATGTCTACACCTTGGACACGATCATCCCGCTCATGGACTACCTGGGAAATCCTCAGGAAAAATTGAAGATCGTCCATGTGGCCGGCACTTCTGGCAAGACCTCTACCACTTATTACGTAGCCGCGCTGCTCAAGGCTGCCGGCAAAAAGGTGGGGCTCACTGCCTCGCCGCACGTCGACGAGATTAACGAGCGTGTACAGGTCAACGCAGTGCCGCTCCCTGAGTGCGAGTTTTGTAGCGAGCTGGCGATCTTTTTGGAGTTGGTCAAAAAGAGCGGGCTCGAACCCAGCTATTTCGAGGTAATGGTTGCGTTCGCGTTTTGGGAGTTCGTACGGGCGGGCATGGAATATGCTGCGATTGAAGTCGGCATGGGCGGCTTGACCGACGCCACCAACGTCATTCGCCGCGAGGACAAGGTGTGCGTCATGACCGACATCGGCCTGGACCACACCAACCGGCTCGGTTCGACGCTGGCGGAAATCACCGAAAAGAAAGCAGGCATCATCCAGCTGTACAACAGCGTGTTTTGCTATCAGCAGGCGCCGGAAATTATGGAGCAGATTGTTGAGCGGGCGCGCCAGAAGCAGGCCGACTTGCACGTGCTTCACGATGATGCGGCCGAGTCGGGCTTGGACTTTTTGCCGCTGTTCCAGCAGCGAAACCTTGGCTTGGCGCGCGCCGCGGTTGATTATCTGCTCAAACAAAATGGCGAGGATGGCCTAACCGACGAGATGGTGGCGGAAGCTGCCAAAACGTACATTCCAGCGCGCATGGAAGAGGTATCATATGGCGGCCGGACGATCATTGTTGACGGCGCACACAATGCGCAGAAACTACACGCCCTGGCCGAGAGCGTGCGCCGAAAGTATCCAGATGAGAAAGTAGCGGCCATCGTCAGTTTTGTAGGTAACCGCACCTTCCGGCTGAACGATTCTGTCAGGGAGCTGGCCCAACTACTGGACCATGTTATTATCACCAGCTTTAGCGGGCCGCAGGATGGACCGCACGTGTCCGAGGATCCTGAGGGGCTGGCACAGCTTTTCCGCCGCCACGGTGTTGCGTCTGTCGAAGTCGTCGCTGATCCAGAAGAAGCGTTTGCCGTGTTGCTCACCCGACCGGAACCAATCCTCTTGGTCACCGGTTCGTTCTACCTCTTAAACCACATCCGTCCGCTTCTAAAAAAACAATGATCCTATCTTTTTATTATAACATAAACATGAGTATTTTGTCAATCTTCACCTCTGTTGGAGCAGTAAATATTATTTTGCCTTTGGTTTCTGTTCCTGCTTTTTGGTCTTCTTCAGTGTGTCAACCACTTCTTTGTCCTCGACCTGCTCAAAGTTGTCATAGTACGAACTCACTGCGCCCATAAAGACGACCGGCGTATCCAAGGTGACTACTTCATCGACGTAGCGCTCCAGCCGTTCGGTCAAGTCCTTAGGAATGACTGGCGAGGCCAAGACCACACGCTCGGGTTCCTGGTTTTTGACGTCTTCTACCGCGGCCAGCATGGTCAGGCCGGTGGCAATGCCGTCGTCGACGATGATGGCCGTTTTGCCTTCGGCCGGCACGCTTGATTTACTAGCCAGATAAGTCTCGCGACGGCGTTTGGCCTCGGCCTGCTCTTTTTGTACGGCGGTTGTCAGCCAGGCGGGGTCGATTTTGGAAATTTCACGCCGGCTGCATACTAGGTGGCCGTTATCGGTAATGGCACAGATGCCGTACTCCGGCTGGTCGGGATGCCCGACTTTGCGTGATACCACCACGCCAAGCGGCGCTTTGAGTTTTGTGGCTATTTCGGCGCCCAGCACCACGCCGCCGCGCGGCAGGGCGTATACCACCGTATTCGCGTCTTTGTATTGGGAGAGTGCATCGGCAAGCTTCCGGCCTGCCTCCTTGCGATCACGAAAGTGCATACCCGCCCTCCTTGTTACCATCCAACCATCTTACCTGCTTCGGGTAGCGGGTGTCTGTGGCGTAAGTTACTCGCTATGCGGCGCTAGGATTTTTTACTTCTTCTGCTTAGAATCCACTGGACTGACGGGCTGATGTCTCTGTCGGTGCGGTGGATGCAGCCCATCCAGCAGCAGGGGCGGCGCTTGCCTTTGCTTAGGTCTTCAACAGTGCGTTTGATGCGGCGTTCCCGTGTCTCAATCTGCTTAGCTTCTTCCACCCAGCAGATGAATTCGTTGCGGGCGAGCGGCGTGATATCTTCCCATGCAGCGAGCGCCTTGGCAGCACCGCTTAATGCTTTGTGCAGGTCGGGCGGCAGCTTATGGACCGTTCCGCTAGAAATCTTAGTGGCCATTCGTTTATTGTACCTGATTCGGTGGCTGTTCGTTATTGCTGGACGATTGTTCAGCCTGTTCGTGTTGTTGTGTCTGCTCCGCCTGGGCTTGAGGAAGTGAAGCTTTGAGGTATTTCCTGTTGATGTGGGAGGCAAGGGCTGCAGACCCAAGCAGGCCGATTGTTGATAAGATGAGGGCGGTGGTTATGTCGTACCCAGAGAAGTACCGAAACGAAATGGTGACAACCGCCAGAACCAGGAAAAACGATGCGATACCCAAGAGGTGTTTGCTATGCGTAAGCATGCTGAGGTAGAAGAATCCAAATACCGAGATAGTCAGCAGCATAAGCCAGAACAGATGATTTTCGCCAAAGCTTGCAATGTACATAATGAGCATGCCCACGAAAGCGGCGAAACCGTCGAACGAGCGGCGGGGGTTCTGCCGCGAGGCATCAAGGGAGGGGACTACCCTGGTGCTGAGGGCAAGGAAACATGCCGAACCTATTAGAATAAACGCCCATACGTCGATCGACACATCCATGTTTTGCAAAACGCCAAACATGAACGACGGAAAGCTGATGACAGAGAGCAGCAGACCCATGAGCAGAAGGAGATCCCGCCGCAGCAGGCGGTCGAAGCCGATATGCATCGCGCCAACGATAAGAAGCATGATGGCGCTGGGGATAAAGTTAATTTTATCGTAGCCGCCAACCAGTTCGTTCACGATAATGTAACCGCCCGTAATGTTTAGCAGCGAGCCAGTCAGCAGCGAGGTGTTGATCATGCCACTCCTGATGTCTGACTGCTCAGGGCTTTTGGCAAGGTAGTAGGCGAGCGCCCAGAGCAGCATGCCAAGGCCGGTGCTCATGAGAATATGCAAGGCTGTACTGCCGTGCCGTGTCTGCACGATGAACGACAGAATCGCGGCAAACAGCACGATGCCGGCCACATAGAACATGATGTCAATAGCTGACAGCTTTTTGGCTTTTGTTTCTGTTGTCTCTTCGGCGGCTTGCGCTTTTGTTGGAGTGGGGAGGGGTGAGGACGTTAGCAGGCTATGGATATCATTTTCGGTGACAATGCCGGCGTTTAGTCCTTCGCGGATTTCATTCAGTAGCTCCTGCTTGCTTTTCATTTGCTAACCCATCCCAGGAATTTTATGTCACCCGCATAGTACGACACGTTGCTTGAAAGCTCAACCTTTTTCTTTTTTGCGCCGTTTTTTAGATACCAATCTTCATTATTGTAATTGCTCCAGAAGAGAAAACCGCCGCTTGTTGTCTCGCGGGTCAGGCTGTAGCCGTCCGGGGACTTTAGCGAGGTGTCGAGCTTGTAGTTTCGGGCTTCTTCAAATGTGATGCGTTTTGCGTTGTTTTGTTTGGTGCTGTAGTAGTAGAGTTCGGCCGGTTGGTCGTCGCTATATATCCTATCTGAAATTTTATGTTCGATGTAACCATTCGAATTTACGGTGTACTCGTCTTTGCACCAGTATGTCGTACAGACAGTGTACATAAAGTCGTGGCCAGGATTGGCGAGCAGCCCGGGCGTGTATACAATGCCGAGCGCGAGTAGTGTGATTGCAACCGGCACCGAAAATAGCAAAAGCAGGTCTTTAAGATATCTTGGTCGGTTGGTTTGCGGCTGCGGCATAAGGTGATGTAGTTACGCTTGGATTTTAGCATAAGAATTATGTAGCCTACAAAATTATATTGCCTTGCTGACAACTATGAGCCGTTGGTCGTACTGGCGGTCGGCACGGTTGTAGGCGCCGCTGCAGGTAATGAGGTTGAGTTGGGATGTGATGGACTCGTCTCTGTGAAACAGGTGTTTGGCGGCCTCGTCCGTCGGATACGAGTTGACGCTTACAACCTCGAACTCCTTGGTGCTGTGGTCGCCGAATTCGACAGTAAAGCGGTCGCCGGGGCGTAGTTTGTGCAGATTTTTGAAGATGCCTGGCTGGTATCTGCCCTGCACGTGACCGTCCATGATGCTGAGCCCCGGCTCGCCGGGCTTCGCCTCGCCCACAAACCAGCCGGCCATGTGTACGTTGCCCGGCACGGCAACGGCGCCGTTTTGGTCAATGCCAACTTTTTGAATGAATCCGCGAGAGTCGATGGTCGGCAAGATAATGGCGCGTGGCTGGTCCGGCGCTACCTGGTAATCGCTCTCCGCGTCGATCGGCGTTTCATCCGGGTTGTTGGTGGAATGCGTGACTGCCAGGCTGCCGTCGGGCAGGGGGTTGGGGTTATGTGTTGTGCGGTACCGCTGCCACAGGCCTAAGCCGCACCAAGCGAGCAGGGCAGCGCCAATGATCAACGGCGCGATGGCAAGCAGGCGGTTGCGCCGGCGCTTAGCTGGTGCTTGTTGCGCGGTTTTTGTAGGTTCGGACAATTGCGAGTACTCCATAGAAAATCAGGCTTACGCCGAAAATGGCTGCAAGGTAGTGTGCTGATGCGGCGTTGGTGGCCAATCCAGTGTTGGGCGCGCCTGCCGATGAATCACCGTCACCGGGCGCGGTAATGCTGGCGCTTAAGACCGCAGGACCGGCCGGATCGGTTATGGTGCCGTCAGCCAAGCCGTCTTCGTCAAGCCCGCCGCCGTCGGTGATCTCGTAGGTAATCTTAAGCGCCGGCTGCCCGCCAATCGTTACAGTTGCAATCTCGGCGTCCTCTATCGTGCGGTACGCCCCGTTGGTTGAGTTGTATTTGCGGACGACCATGTTGGAGGTGTTGTACGTGCCGTAGAAGTACATGGTGACGGTAGCCGTACCGCCAGGGTTGGTACAGATAACGGCAAAATCCATGAGGCCGACGGGGTAGGTGTAGTCGGCATCGCTGACTGCGTTGCTGGATTCCGTAACGATGCCAACGTTGCTGTTACTAACACAGCCATCGGTCTCTAGCACGGCATAGGTGCCAGTGATTGGGTTCGGGAAGCTGGTGACGGTCCTTTGCTCGCTGTCCGGGATGCCGTCGCCGTTGCCGTCGCCGTCGTTCGGTGCACCATCTTCGATGGCGTTAAATATGCCATCCTGGTCGAGGTAGCTGCCAGCCAGTACGGTGACCGTATCGGTATCTTCGGCGTTTAAGCTGTCGTTATCAGGTGTATTGACTGTGGCTGTGGTGCCGAGCGGTGAGCTGGCATTATTGGCAACTACCGCTGTAACAGTAATGGCCGGCGCGCTGCTGCCTGGCTGGAGTGTATTGGCGCCGCTGCCGGGCCGGGTGCAGGTGACGGTTTGGTCAGCGATGTTGCAGCTCCAGCCGGTTCCACTGGCCGACGTAGGTGTGAGACCGACAGACAGGGTTTGGGTAACTGTTATGTCCCCATTGGTCGCCTCGGCGGCATCGTCGTTAGCGACCGTCAACGTAAACTGGCCGGCTTCACCCTGTACGAAATCGCCAACGTGACTGACGTCGACGCTGACGCTAGGCGTGTTGGTCTCTACCAGTAGGTGACTGATCTCATGTGTGTTGTTCTGGTTGCCGGTGGATGCGGCAAAGCCGAATTTGACGGTCGCCGGCAAAGAGTTTTCCCCATTGGTGGCGTCCAGGTCAATGCCGGAAAGTTCGGTCTGGTAGCCGTTGCCGTCCCCGTAATCGACGGCTATCGACATGATATTGTTGGTGCTGATGATAATCTTGACCTTGCGCAGCGAATCGCTTCTAGTGTTGCCGTCCAGCGAGCCATTGGCAGTCGTGCGTGTTATGTATTGGTAATCAGTATCTTCGGAGCCGCGTACGGTGATGCTGTTAGGTTCCTGGCCTGTGCCGCCAGAACCGTAGTCGGGATGCGATAAGTTGCCGAAGCGGTCAAACCCTATACCAACGTAGCCACCTACGATACCAGGATTGCCGACATCCCTTGAGTAGCCAAGTCCGCCGCCATTCGCGCCCGCTTGTGTCGGGTTGGCCTCGCCGTCGATTAAGAAGAACGAGATGCCGTCGGCACCGTCGCCGCCGTACTGGTACATGTTGAACGTAATTTTTAAGCCGTTCTCGGTAGAAATTGGCGTGTTATAGATAGCAAAACCGGAGCGGAATCCGGCAGCGGGTGTTAGGCGCAATACACCCTCACCCTCGTCATCGATTGGCCCGTCGTCACAGGCAGGGATAGAATCGTCAGCAGACACGGTCGCTGCAGTCAAACAGGCAACCGACCCGCCGCCACCGCTCGTCCAGGCATTCGCAGGCGTCGAAATCCCAGTAAACGTCTCGTTGACGAGTACGGCAGCCTCAGCCTCGCCGTTCGTTACCAGCGGGAACACCATTGATCCAACCAAAAGCAGGCTGGCAAGTAAGTGTTTCGCTTTTCTCATGCTACCCTCGATAATGCTATTGCTTTAGATTGTACTACAGACAACATTAGTGGGCAACAATGACCGACCCGTTCATCCTTGGCTACGCACAACAAGGAGATGCTGGCTGTCTCTAATTGACCCTGCGCAAAAACTGGACTACATTAATCGTAAGCATTAAGGGGGAAATGCGGACAATGAAAAACGAATGGGACTATGAAACTGATTTTCTGGTAGCCGGCACCGGCGCGGCAGGCATGAGTGCGGCGATTACGGCCAATAAAAACGGCCTGGACGTGATTATGGTAGAGAGCATGGACAAATGGGGCGGCACAACGGCGATCTCGGGCGGCGGCCTCTGGATGCCGAACAACCCGCTCATGAAGCGCGACGGTGTGGAAGATTCGGTAGAAGAAGCATTTGCCTACATGAAGGCGATTATCGGCGAGCCGGGACCATGGGCCAGCGACGAGCGTAAGCTGGCCTTTTTGATTGCCGTTCCCGACTTTGTGAACATGATGGCCGAGGAAGGCATTAAATGGACGCGGGCCAAGGACTATCCCGATTATTACCCCGACCTGCCGGGCGGCCGCATCGGGCGCGGTATAGAGGTGGAGCCGTTTAATATCCTAAAGCTCGGCAAATACCGCAAGCTGATACGCGAAGGCGGGTTGCCCCTGCCGGCCAAGACAGACGACGTGTGGTTGTTGTCGCGCGCCTGGTCGACGCCAGGCGGCTTTATCCGCGGGGCGCGCTTTGTTTTCCGGACTATAGGCAGCCTGCTGCTCGGCCAGCGTAAAGTCGGCATGGGTGCAGCGCTCGCGAGCTCGTTCATGTACATTGTCCGCAAGCGCAACATTCCGGTGTGGCTCAGCTCGCCACTCAAGGAACTGATCGTCGAAAACAACCGTGTTGTTGGCGCAGTAATCGAAAAGGAAGGCAAGACCGTCCGTGTGCACGCCCGCCGCGGTGTAATGCTCGCTGCCGGCGGCTTCGCCCGCAACAAAGAGTGGCGCCAGAAGTACCATGGCGTTCCTGGCTGGTCCAGCGCACCTGAAGGCCAGCTGGGGCAGGGCATTGAGGTTGGCGCAAAAGTCGGCGCAGCGCTCGGCATGATGGACGACGCCTGGTGGGGTGCGACAACCGCCCACCCGGACGGCAAGGATCAGCACGGCTTTATCCTGAACGAGCGCTCCGACCCGTGGAGCATCGTGGTTGACCAGCAAGGCAACCGCTACCTCAACGAGTCTGAGTCGTACATCGACTTCGGCCATCATATGCTCGAGCACAATAAGGAAGTGCCGTGCATCCCGTCCTGGCTGGTGCTTGACCACCGCCACACCACCCACTTCTTGAACACAGTCTTCATCCTGACCCCTGGCGCCAAGAAGAAACTCAAGAAAGCAGGCGAGCTGGTCGAGGCCAAGACGCTTCCGGAGTTGGCCGAAAAAATGGGCGTGAACAAAGAGGTATTCCTAGAGACAATTAAGCGTTTTAACGAGTTTGCCCGTGAGGGCGTGGATCGCGACTTCGGCCGCGGCCGCACCAAGTACGACAACTACTATGGCGACCCGCTTGTTAAACCCAACCCCAACCTCGGCACCATCGAAAAAGGTCCGTTCATTGCCATCAAGATCTATCCGGGCGACCTTGGCACCAAGGGCGGCCTGGTCACCGACGAATGGGCTCGGGTACTGCGCAAGGATGGTACCATCATCGAAGGGCTCTACGCCGCCGGTAACAACACCGCGAGCGTCATGGGCCACACCTATCCCGGCCCAGGCAGCACCATCGGCCCGGCCTCAGTCTTTGGCTACCTTGGCGCCCTGCACGCCGCCCAGCCGGAAGGCACGCCATTCCGCGACGTCCTTGCCAAACTCGACGCCGAAAAGAAGCGCATCAAAGCAGCCACTGCCTCCCGCGCGTAAAAGATGGGCGGATATGAAAAGTAATATGCGCGCCTATAAGCGTGCATATTGTTACATTAGATGACGACAGAATCAGGCGGATTTGCTAGGAGTCTTTTGGCTCTTGCTCTCATGGCGGCGGTGCCGTTTTGTAGGGCGTAGGCGATCATCTCGTCAAACACTGGCTGTAGCTCCGGGTGATGCACAGCGATGTCGTGCATGGCCTGGAGGGAAAATGTTTTGACGATGCTGCTTGTTGAGTTGTAAAAATCGTCCTGCCAGATTTGGGCAACTTGCTTTACCTGGTCTTTGGTGAGGTTGAGGTGCGGCAGGATTTGGGCCAGGTGCCAGCGCACTTCTTTTTGCGAGTGGGTAAGCAAAAGTGCTACGAGCTGTGAGGTGTGGGGCTGTACGAGCTCTGGCTGGCGAATGAACACTTTCTGCAAGGCGTCAGCGGCGCGCATGGCCAGCCCTTCGTCCTTGCTCTCCATGCCGGTAATGAGGATCTCGATGGCCTCATGGTTTTTGAGTACGTTTTCAAAACTCTATCAACGTTGTTGACCGTACGCAGGTCGCCTTCGCACAGCAGGGAAAGGATGTCCAGACCCATTACCGTTTATGATACCACTACCGGGATGTTACCGGCCGGTGGTAGAGGACGAATTCGGTTGTACCCTTTGTGCTGGTGCCGAATGCGGATGTCTTTGAGCCTTTCAGCGTCTTCCTGGCGACGATGCCGTCTTTGCCGACGTATTCCCAGTCGGAAATGGCGTAGCATTCGCACTCTAGGTAAGCCCTGAGGTTGAGATCTTCGTGCAGTTCATCGAAGTCTGACAGCCAGAACGAACCTGGCCAGCCTACGGTCATCTGGCTGTTGCCGCCCAGGGAGCAACGGTAATACAGATAGTGCTCGTCAAGCGCGGTGAGGTCGAGCAGCAGGTTGACATTGGCGCCGGTTTTGCCGCTGGCATGCAGGAATGGCGTGGGGCCGATCTTGATGTTGTAGGTATTCGGATCAACTGTGTAGGTGCAGCCGCCCTCACCAGTCTGGACCCAGGGCCCTTCGGTGACGGTGCCTCCGCCGGTGAACACCCAATCCTTGAGTTCTACCACAGCTTCGCCGGTAAGCGTGATGTATGAATCGCCGAAATCGGTGTTGGCATCCATGCGCGACTCGATCTTCAGTTCAAACCGGGCGCATTCGTGCACGTGTTGTTTGAGATCTTCATATGCAAGCCCTGGCCGGTCGTCGTAACCAAGAAGCTGCGCAAGCGCGGTCCACTGCATGACGGCCGACGCCTGGGTGATGTCCCGGTCGGCAACGCAGCGTTCGCTGGCGAGGGTGATAGCGTTCTTGAATCCCTCTGCAAGCAGGTCGTGAGCGCGCTCTATCTCTTGTGCAAACTCATCGTCCAGGCCGAAGATTTGCACTATTTTCCACCATTCAAGGAACTCTCGGGCGGAGTCCTTCAGTATTTGCTCATTTTCTTTAGCGGCTTCCAGATGATTCTTGACCGAGGCGGTGTACCAGGCGCGCAGCACCTTCTTGATGCGCTCTATTTGTTCGTCTGTCACGGTTTCTTGGCTTTCGGCCAGAATGTTCGCGACAATTTCACGCGCGCTTTTCAGCGTCGTTCGGGTTGGTGACATATGGCAATTCACGGGAGACATTGATGAACACCGCGGCACTAAACGAGGTGAGGTGGGTGACGAGCGCGCCATCCTTCTTGAATAGCGGTAGTCTGCTCAGCTGGCCGTTCTCTATCTTAAATGCGTAGAGATTGGGGTTGTCCGCGCCGTAGTAGGTGAGGACGGCGGGCTTGGCAAATGTGGTGCCATCAGGCGTAAAGTTGTAGCCGTCAACAAATTCCCAGCCTTCGGGAAGTCCCTTGAGGTTGGTTATTTTCGTGGCGACGATTGATTCACGGCCGGGCAGGGCGTCTTCTGGCACCTCCAGTGAAATGTCGCCTTTTGACAGCAGGCCGCCTGTTTTATCGGTGTGTAGAATCGAGACGTTTTCGCTGTCGAGCTCCATCTCAATGCTTACCGGCTGGCCGCTGGCCTTAAATTCTTTTTTAAAGCCCTGGTATACCGTATCGCGGAAGTATACAAAATAAGCGGCCACGCCGCCAAGTATGACCACCGCTGCTACTGCTGCAAATAGTAACGTTTTCTTAGATTTCCAATTGAATTTTGGCGAAGGCTTTTGGGTTTTCTTATCACCTCCCGGCGTTTCTTGCTTCTCTATTTTGTGTTCTGTTTGGTGCTCGCTGGTTGTGTGCAACTCCTGGCGGTCAGCGCTCCCGCCCTTTTGTTCCTCACTCATACTGCTTATGCCAGCACGAGCCGGGAGGGTGTCAAAATTTTCACAATGTAAAGGGGTTAGGGACTACAGGTAGCCCAGGCTTTGCAGCCGGGCTTTTGTTGGCGGCGACAGCTCCAACTTGGAAAGCTCCGATATCGGGTGCCAGGCCGCCTCGACAATATCGTCGTCGCATTTGACAGGGATTTCGTCGGCAGGTTTGTCGGCCTGCACGACGAAGTCGTAGAGCCGCATATCCACCAGTACTTTTTCGTTTGTGTCGCGCAATACCTTTTCACTTTGGTTGGTTTGCGGGTCGTCGAGCAGTTTGATGTCGAAAGGGCTGATGTCAACGCGACTTCCTCGTGTATTTCCCTGATGACGGCGTCGCGCATTGTTTCGCCCTCCTCGATACCGCCGCCCGGAACCATCCAGGTGCCGTGGTACACGCCGCCTTTCCGGCTTTTTCCCAGGAGAATTTTGTTGTCGCTTGAGAATATGAACGCTCCCACCACGTCACGTTTGATTGTCCGCATGCGACAAGTATACCAGAAACAGGGATGTCGAAGGTTATTTACTCTTGTTAATTTTCGCCAAGCGCGCGAGCACAATTTCGCGGACGACGGATTCTGGAATCGGATTTTCTTCGGTGAACCGGAACGTTCCTTTGGTGCCCTGCGTGGGCTGTACATTGCCGACTATCTTTTTAGTCTGACGCCTGGCTCCGGCACGGCACCAAACCGGTTTGCTGTCTTCTGCCCAGGTATTAAGCCAAGAATGAGGAAGGCGAAAGGAATTGAGAAAGCAATAAGCGTGGCGAGCAGCGGGTGCCATCCGATGTCGTTGGCGCGCTGTCTGACAAGACAGACTAGATATACGAACAGTATAAGAGCTATAAGGACAATCGTAAGGCCAATAATAGTATCTATGACGCCCCCAAACGTTGGCAGGGCGCTCAGGAGGGATGCTCCGATAACCACGAAAAGCACAATTCCTATCCCGGCGTAATAAGTCGCTCTGTTTATCCTTCGGCTAAAGTCAAACATCATCTAATTATAGAATAACAAAAAACTCCTCGCAGCCAAGGAGTCGACATGACAAACTTTGGAGGGCCAGGAGGGACTCGGTCACGTTCCGCGACCCCGGAACTTCGCGATTGGCGGCACAGCCGCCATCGGAAGATTCCCTTGCGGACTGCCACTGGCAGTCCTCACCCTCGACATGCTATGTCGAAGGTTCGAGTCTCGAACGACCAAACAAAAAGCCCCACCGTTGGTGAGGCATTTTGTTTGGAGGGCCAGGAGGGACTCGAACCCTCGACATGCTGCTTAAGAGGCAGCCGCTCTAACCAACTGAGCTACTGGCCCAGGCAAAATGTAACTTTGGTATGATAACAAATTACCTCTGTTTTTGCAAGACAGTGATTAAAGGCTTTCGCGATCAGTGGCGTTAAGCAGTAACGGCAAATCCCGCCCGGCTGAGCAATGTGGCAACGAACTGTGGTGTGTCTAATATTTGCTGCAGGCGGCCCCTGACTTGCCTTGTGAAATCGGGATTTTCGAGCCCTGTAAGCAAGGTAAACAGTTCCTCGATTGGTCGCTTATATTCCTGGGCGAGGGTGTGTCTTGTTTTGCTGCCCTTGTGAATAGGGTCGTTATCAGCAAACTGGAGACCCTGTGGCCTGTTATCGAGAAGGGTCTTTTGTACTTCTTCGGCAGACAGATGAGGATGCCGGGCTACGGTTTGTTCAATGAGGAATGCAGCGGAAATACGTGGGTTTTGTGGATTTTCGGCCAGCAGCCCAAGCGCAGTTTCGTATAGTGCGCGCGTTATCGGACCCATCCGGCTGCCGCGGACCTCAAGGTGTTCGGGAGTTACCGTAATAACGATTTCTCTGGTTCTAATGTCAAAGACCGTTCGTGCGTCTATCAGCCGTTCGGCTGCCAGCGTGCCGATATTTTTGTGCACGGCTACTTTCCCGTGTGTGCCGTGTGTAGCCTCGATCAAGTCGGTCTCTGACAATCCCCCCTCCCCGGCGTGCGCCAGCGCTCCGAGAATGGCCAGCCGTGCGACAGCAGGCGACCGTCTCGGGTCGTCGGTGATTCTGCCCCATATGCTGTCCAGATTGATCTCGACACCGGACTGGTAGGCGCCCAAGATCGGAAGAGCACACGTCTGAACTCCAGTCACTGACCA
>CALKHY010000110.1 GCA_937988795.1 uncultured Candidatus Saccharibacteria bacterium | reverse complement strand
TTGAGTATGAGGTCAGAGCCAGTCACAGGCCAGCACAAAACGTACCGTATTCAACAGGATGGATCGGTAGAGGTGACTGAAATTAGAAATATGAAGTTCACGTTGAGCCCAAACGGCACCGAATTGCACCCGTATTAGTTGTATTAGAAGTCTATAATTTTCGGGATCACCTTGGTCGTCCGGGCTAGTCGGCTGTATGCTCAAACTCCTCCAGAAAGATGCGGTACAATCAGGTAAAAGGAGTAGGCATGAAGGTTAAGATCGTCAACAAGTCAAAACATCCGTTGCCGGAGTATCAGACAGGGCTCTCGGCTGCCGTGGATCTGACGGCAAACATCGACCAGCCGGTCACACTGCAGCCCATGGAGCGTGCGCTGATCCCGACCGGCATTTACATTGCGCTGCCGCCCGGCTACGAGGCGCAAATCCGTGCGCGCAGCGGCCTGGCGCTCCGGCATGGCATCGGCTTGGTTAATGGCGTTGCAACCATAGATGCCGACTATCGCGGCGAACTGGGCGTCATACTCATTAACTGGGGTCAGGAGCCGTTTACCATTAACGACGGTGACCGCATCGCCCAGATGGTCATTGCTAAACACGAAGTAGTGGAGTGGGATGAGGTGGAAACGCTGGACGAAACCAGCCGCAAGGGCGGCTTTGGCAGCACCGGCCGGTAAGCTAGAATAAACTTACTGTGATAGTAACACTGACGGGAACGAACGACTTTTTGCGCAAGGCTGAATTGGCCAAACTGGTCGGCGGCTTTGTGGCCGAACACGGCGACATGGCCGTGGAACGCTACGATGGCGAAGAAACCGATGCGGCACGGATGCGCGAGAGCGTCAGCAGTCTGCCGTTTTTGACGGCCCGCAAACTGGTGGTTTTAAACGAGCCGGGCAAGCAAAAAGCCTTTGCCGAACACATCGAGGCAGTCATTAAGGAGACAGCCGAAACGACCGATCTGATCATCGTCGAGCCCAAACTCGACAAGCGCTCGAGCTATTACAAAATGCTGAAAAAATCGACCGACTTCCGCGAGTTTGATGATCTGGATGTTGCGGGTCTGGTTCGCTGGGCCGGCGAGTACGCCAAAGAGAGGGGTGGCAGTCTGAGCTCGGCAGACGCGCGGTTTTTAATCGACCGCACCGGGGCCAACCAACAGCTCCTGTCTGCGGAGCTGGATAAGCTGCTGACATACGATCCAAAAGTTACCAAGGCAACCATTGAGCTCCTGGTCGAACCAACGCCGCAGAGCACGGTGTTTGACCTCCTCGAAGCCGCATTGGCCGGCAAGACCAGGCAGGCAATGGAGCTGTACCGCGAACAGCGGGCCTTGCGTGTCGAGCCGCAGGCCATTATCGGTATGCTCGCCTGGCAGCTGCACATCCTGGCGCTCATCAAAACCGCCGGCACGCGCAGCGTTGACGCCATTGCCAAAGAGGCAAAACTCAACCCCTACGTTGTCCGCAAAACCCAAACCCTGGCCCGCACCCGCACGCTGGAGCAGGTGAAAACAATGGTAAAAGGCCTGCTGGATCTGGATACTAATCTCAAAACAAAAATGATCGACCCCGACGAAGCCCTGCAGCTATACCTGCTCAATTTATCTATGTAGTGTAGTTATATTGTAATTTTGGCAAGTTTATGTTATAAACATAAGCACTATGCCCGCACCTGCTGTATTAATACCCGAAGCCAGACGTCTGGGGCGACATCCAGCCCCAGAACAGGTTCGGTTTGTAGGTGTCGCTGCTTGTCCTGATATTATCACCACACCCCCGGAAAAACCCACTAGCGAGACACTTCGGGACGCGCTAGCTTCCGCGCCTGATTGGATTCAGGCCAAATTTGATCCGTATCTGGACTATACTGCACGCGCTTTGTTTGGCGATCAGAGCGCCTTGGTGCGCCATAAGCCCCATGGTCAGTCATGGGCCGCATGGCTGTCTTCGCGTGGCACGCCCAGCGAGCTGCGAGCTCTTTACGACATGCATACTGCCAATGTCATGGCAGTTAATAACGATCCAGAAATCCGGGGCATCTTGGAGTCACGGCGCGCATGGTTCATGCGCAATCTATACGATGGTATGCGCGCTAAATACTTCAGCTCCAATACGCTCATTGCTATAAGCAGAATGCGACACACTCGTTTTGTGTTTGGTGATCCGCTGGTCGACGAAGAATTGCACATTGCCAGGGGATATTGGCGTGATGGCGCAAAAGAGGTTGTGCTGAATCAAAAGTTAGAGGTACCGCTCCGGCAGCAGCGCCAGGAATTGTTGGATTTCGCGCGGGGTCTTACCCCCGCCCACGAACTGGCGCACGCGGGGTTCGGGTTGCGGTTCCCTGCATGGTTTGAGGATAGCGGCACCGAGGACTGCGTCCAGCTCGTCAACCTGCTGGCGAAAGGTGAAGACCCGGGTGATCTCTACCCATCCAGGCACAGCGACGAGGATCTGCGCCGATCCTATGCCTGGGGTAGACTGCTCCGCTATGCCATGCTGAATTACGGCAAGTACCAAGTCGGCATCAAGGAGTATATGCGAGCATGGTCGAGCGAGGGGCCGGACAGCCCGGAGATGGCAAGGTTTGAAAGGGCCATGGATCGAGCGTGGGGGATCCGACATTCGTTTAGACGTATTTCTGCAAGGGTGCGGAAAATAGAGGAAGCGCTTCTTGCTAACAGCGACGGACAGAGCCGTATCTACTTAATGAACCGCGCAGCCTTGCAGGTGGCAGAGGAGCTAAGGACTGATCCGTCGAAGGTTTTCGGGCGTGGTTATAAACAACAAGCGCAACAGAGACACATGGGCTCGGTTGCGCTTGGCAATTTCCGTATTCAGCGTACGGTACGGGCTATTTTTTAGCAGTAGTCTTCTTGGTTGCAGCCTTCTTGGTGGCCGGCTTGGCGGCAGCGGCAGCCTTAGCCTTGCGGGCTAGCTGGGCCTTCTTGCGGGCGGCCTTGTTCTTGTGCATGACGCCCTTTTTGGCGGCCTTGTCGATCTCACTCTGCGCCTTGGCGTGGGCTTCGCGGGCATTCTTACCGCCGGTCAGGGCAGCAGCAAAGGCCTTGATTGCAGCCTTGATTGAACGTTTGGTTTTTGCGTTGCGTACTGCGGCCTTTTTGGCAACCCGTACGCGCTTTTTCGCAGATTTAATAATGGGCATGTATTTTCTAACCTTTAGATTTACTTAGTATTTATGTATGATGCCTAGTATATCAGAGATAGCTCACTTTTACAAGAGTACGCGTGATTTGCAAAAGCTTATGCTTTTGTGGTATATTGAAACGCATAGGTAGTAATACAAAAACAAAATGGATCAAAAACAGCAAATAGCCGAAAAACTGAAGCAGGTCAACAACATCCTGGTCACAGTCAGCAACAACCCGTCAGTTGACCAGTTGGCTGCTTGTATCGGCTTGGCTTTGGCGCTGAATAAGCTGGGGAAGCATGCTACCGCTGTCTTTAGTGGCGACGTGCCGTCAACTATCGAGTTCTTAAGGCCGGAAGAAACACTCGAAGACAATGTTGATTCGCTCCGCGATTTCATCATCTCGCTGGACAGGTCCAAGGCTGACAAGCTGCGCTACAAGGTTGAGGACAAGGTGGTCAAGATATTTATTACACCGTACCGCACCTCGATCAGCGAGAAAGATCTGGAGTTTGGTCAGGGCGACTTTAACGTTGACGCCGTGGTGGCGCTGGGTGTGCAGAACCAGGCCGACATCGACGAGGCGATTGCCGCCCATGGCCGTATTCTGCACGATGCTGTCGTGATGACCCTGAACGTCGTGCCTGGCGGCGAGTTCGGCAGTATCAACTGGGTTAATCCGGGCGCCAGCGGTGTGTGTGAGCTGGTGGCCGAGCTCCTTGAGACGCTGGATAAGCAGTTGATCGACCCGCAGATCGCTACCGCGCTGCTCACTGGTATCGTGGCCGAGACCAACCGCTTTAGCAACAGCAAGACAACACCGGCAACCATGAGCATGAGTGCAGCGCTGATGGCCGCCGGCGCCAACCAACAACTGGTGGTTACCGAGCTGGAGACCGCAGTGGCGCCGTCGGCAGAGCCGGCTCCTGTGTCAGAGCAGCCCGCCCCCGAGGCAGCTAACGAGGTGGCGGCCGACGGCGAACTTAAGATAAGAAAGGACGACGAGCCCACAGAAGCGGCCGCGCAACCGGCCGGGGATGCTGCCGAGCCAGCAGAAGAAGTTGTCGAATCTCCGGAACAAGTCGAATCGACACCGGCAGCAGAACAAGCAAAGACTGACGAAGAGAATAAACCTGTCGCCAGCCTTGAGGATCTGGCCGGCTCAGGCGATTCACAGCAGAAGAAAGAGCCTGAACTAACTCGTATTCACATCGACGAGCAGGGCAGGCTGCACACCCTTGGCAAAGACCACGAGGAAAAGCCAGAGCCTACGACTGATCCAACGCGCCATGTTGGCAGCTCTCGCATGATTTTGCATCCGCCGTCCATGGGCGACGGCGGCTTGATGGGTGACTCCTATAGCGACCCGCTCACCGCGCCAAAATCGGAAGGTTCAGAGGCAGGACAATCTGCCGCTGCTCCTGCGTCGTCGCCGTTCCAACCGCCAGCTTCGGCCAGTATAACCCCGCCGCCAGCGCCGTTTATGCCGCCGAGTATGGCGCCGGGCCCGGTTGAGCCCCCGGCGGCATCTGCCCCGGCAGCTGCACCTGCCGCTGCTGGCCCGTCTACGCCGCCCGATCTTGTGCCGTCGCCTGCAGACAGCACTCCAGGTGTCGCAGGGGACGCTGCACCGGCAGTAACCCCGGCTCCATCGTCGCCGCCAGACCTGAATGTGCCGCTTCCGGCAGGGGC
>CALKHY010000109.1 GCA_937988795.1 uncultured Candidatus Saccharibacteria bacterium | reverse complement strand
GACCGAAATGTCCCATCCCCGATGCTGCTCAACCCAGCTGAATGCGCCGTTCACCCACACGCCAATTTTGTGTTGGGAATTGCGGGCGTTAGTCAGGTTATCGAGGCCTACGTACGGGTAGTAAAAGTCATGGACAAGCCCGTTTTCGTCCAAGCCCACAAACAGCTGCCCGTTGCTTAGTACTACAGGTCTACCCACGAGCAGCACCTCCGGCCTTCATCAAATTCCAAGCTCCAAATCCCAAACTCCAAATAAGTCCGAAATGCCAATGACCGAATGGCCGGAACGGACTGCAAAATCGAACGTTTTGAACATTGAAATTTTGATTATTGGAATTTATTTGGAATCTGGTGTTTGGAGTTTGGAAATTCACACTGAAGCTCCTTTCTCGGCGAGCCTAAATCGGAGGTCGTTATAGGCGTTCATGAACGCTATGAACGCGTCGTATGGATTCTCGTACGGACTGAAGTAGGCGTGGATGTCGCCGTCGTTAAACCATTTGGTACACATGTAGTAGAAGTGGTCAGATGTTTGCAGTTTGCGCCAGTCTTCGATGAGGGCAAGGTCGCCGGTGCCGAGAATCAACCCCTCAAGGCCGTAGAGTGCGTTAATGGCTGAGGTTTGCATGCTGTTGCCGAGCCAGGCTGAGAGGTCGCGCTCGACGTCCGCCCAACTCACAGTATACGGCACATCGACCTGGTCGCGCGGCTCGAATGCGTCTACAGCCTCCGATACCGTCATAAACGTGTTCCCCTCGTGCTTGAGCCACTCGGCGGGCAAATGCTCCAAGAATTCGAAGATGCCGGTGTGATCCCACTGGTGCTCACCGAACGTTTCGTAGTCCATGAACAGGTTAAAGTTGGTGGCTTCGCCGCTTTCGTTTAGCCAGTGTACAAACTTGTCGGCTGTGAGTGGCCAGCCAACCCAATTACGGTCGCCAAAGCGGAACGCAATATCATCACTCAGGCGGTAGTTCTTCATAAGTAGGCGGATGTTGTCGGTGTACGCCGGACGATACACAAAATTCGGACTGCGCCACCCAAGCACCTTGTCCCACCCCTCGGCCAGGATGCCCTTGTAGCCAGCCTTGTCAGCCCAATAGGCAAGATCGTTGTTGTAGGCAAGCTCTGTATTGCGGAAAACCTTAGGCGTCTGACCAAAGACCTCCTGGATCTTGCGCTCGTGCATCTTTACTTGCTGTTCGAACTCGCTTCGAGAATAAAAGAATGCCAGGCTGTGGTGATATGTTTCGGCAACGATTTCGACGCGACCAGTATCGGTAAGATTCTTGAACGATTGCAGCGCCTCCGGCGCCCAGGCCTCCATCTGCTCAATGGCCGTGCCTGTTATGCTGAGACTCAGGCGGAATTCCGGATAGCGATTGAGCAATTCCAGGAGTCGGTTGTTTGTCGGCAGGTACGACTTTTCGGCGACTTTACGCATGATGCGATGGTTGTTGGTGCGCTCATCGTACGATGACTCAAAGTACTGATGATCGACCCCGATATCAAAGATCGTGTACTGGCGTACGCGGTACGGCTGGTGTACATGCAGGTATAAAACGATCGCCTTCCGGCTCATGCTGCCACCCCCTGATGTTGATGTTTCACATGCCGGCCATAAATATCCCACAGCCTGTCCGCCGAGTGATCCCAACTACGGTTTAGGTACTCGCGGTATGAGTTCGCATGCAATTCATCGCGGAGCGTGTCGTTTTGGACAACGGCGGTAATCATGTCCGCCATGCGCTTAACGTCCCAGAAATCAACTTTCAGGCAGTTGCGAACTACCTCGGACACACCTGATTGTTTACTGATGAGCACCGGCGTGCCGTACCCGATCGCTTCGAGTGCAGCCAGCCCGAACGGCTCCGAAATGGAGGGTAGCACAAACAGGTCGCCGACAGCGAATGCGTCGCGCAGGCGCTTACCGCGCTGGAAGCCGGCAAAAAACACGTTGTGCGAGATGCCGAGGTCGGCGGCCAGGTTGATCAACTCGATCTTTTGTTCGCCGTCACCAACAAACAGCAGGAATGTTTTGGGCGCCCGCGCCAGCACCTCCTTAAAAGCGTGCAACAGGTTTGGCAGACCCTTTTGGATTGTCAGCCGGCCAACATTAACAACCGTCCGGTAGCCTAGACCTTTCATGTACGCAAGGTATCGGTAGACGTTTTCGCCATCGCCTGGTAAGAGGTCGGTCGGATCCGAATGGTTGTAAACCACCTCGATCTTGTCAGCCGGAACGCCGTACTCACGGACAATTGCATCCTTGGTAAGCTGGCTGACGGCAACCACCCTGTCTGCGATATGTGCAGCCAGCGCTTCGATATCACGCACCATGGGGTTGCCGCCGAATTCCCGTCCGGCCCGGTCTGCCTCGATAGAATGGAAGTGAACAACCAGTGGCTTGCCGGTCATCATCTTGGCACGGAGCGCAGCCCGGCACGTCAGCCAGTCGTGCGCATGGATAATATCAAATTCAGCCCATTCCACGAGCTTGCCAACTGCCTCCTCATACACTCTAATCTGGCCGTGGAGATCCAGATACTCAACCTCGCCATTATGTTTGACGTACTTAAAGCTCTGGTACGCGGTGCCGGCTTTAATAACCTCTTTAACGTCTTGTTGATGCGCCGGACGGACACGCATAAAGGTAATGTCGGGGTGCGCGGCAGTGTAAGGTAGAATGAACTCGATGTCCGCTCCTTTTTTTGAAAGCGCCTTGCACAGCTGGTAACAGGCCACACCCAGACCACCGCTGTTGTGAGGGGGCAACTCCCAGCCTAACATTAATA
>CALKHY010000108.1 GCA_937988795.1 uncultured Candidatus Saccharibacteria bacterium | reverse complement strand
CTGACCGCGCCGTTTGCCCGCTACTTTGCAGCCAACTGGCGCGAGCTGCCGATTCCGTTCAAGCGCTACCAGATCCAGCGTGTGTGGCGTGCCGAGCGGCCGCAAAAGGGGCGTCTGCGCGAGTTTTACCAGTGTGACATCGATATTATTGGTTCGGACGACATGCTGTGCGAGGTTGAGATCGCCAAGGTGATTGTCGTCGCTTTTGAGCGTCTGGGTATTGAGAATATCACCATCAAGATTAACTCGCGCCCGCTACTCAATGACGTTTTGCACTCCATGAATGTCAGTGAAGAGCAGACCGTGCCGGCCATCCGCATTATCGACAAGCTGGATAAGATTGGCGAGGACGGCGTGGTGGCCGAGCTAAAGGAGGCGGGCATTGGCAATGCCAAAGAACTGATCGAGGCGCTCAAGCCTGCTGCCACCAACCAGGAGACCATGGAGAAGCTGGCCAAGTACGACACGAGCCAGATCCAGAAGTTCCTGGAACTCTGCCGCGAGCTTGACGTGCCAGAGGAGAAATTTAAGTTCGACCCAACGCTCGCCCGCGGCCTGGATTACTACACCGGCCTAATCTTCGAGGTGGTGAGCGCGGATGCGGACTTTGGCACCATTTGTGCCGGCGGCCGCTACGACAACCTGTGCGGCCTGTTTACCGAGCAGAGCTTTTCGGGCATGGGCGTGGCGTTCGGGTTTGAGCGCATTATGCTTTTGCTTGAGGAAAAGGGCGCGTTCGAGGGCGACACGGCCATTTCGCAGGTGCTCGTTACTCGGTTTGACGAGGATTCGACCAAAGACTCGCTTAAGCTCTACAATGCCCTAATCGACGCCGGCATCCCGGCCGAAGTCTACCTGGGAAGCGAAAAACTCGGCCAGCAAATCAAGTTCGCCGACAAGAAGAACATTCCGGCTGTAGCCATCATCGGCCCAGGCGAAAAGGCCAGGGGCGTCATTACCCTCAAGTGGCTGAAGAGCGGTGAGCAGCAGGAGCTAACGTTTGACGCATTGATCGCGAAACTCCGGGAGGCCGACAATGCCTAAAGCCAAGCTTGTCGCCATCCATTATCACCATATACCGCCAGCTCGTGCCTGAGCGTTCTTTGTCATACAGCAAAACGCCAGCGCACGAGCTGGCGTTTTTGTGGGCATTATTACATTTTAAGGGGTTTTTATGGACAGGTTACTGCCGTATGTAATTTCTGGCACGCTAGATAGCGCCAGATCTGAACTAATTAGTACAAAACAGATAGATCAATTTAGGGAGTCGCTTGATGCTGACCTCCAAGCTATGGGAAAGAATACACTTTGGGTTCCCGAAAGTGAATTGCGACAGGGTATGCGTGCGTTTTGTAAGAGCACAGAACTGCCGGTTGTCAGTTTGGATAATAGGTATGTTGATCCCAAAGGGGCTGATAGTTTTATTGGTATTACGCGCGCAGTTGACACCCATCTGCAGGATGCGGGGTATGATTCCCGTGCTGGTTCTGATGCATTGCAAGCGCAGCTCGATAACATTGGTGCAAAGTATGCAGGCAAGGAAATCGCACTTGTTGATGACGTGTTATTTAGCGGTGAAATGGTCGCATGGCTAATTAGTGAGCTAACAAAGCGAGGCACGAAAGTATCGGCTCTTTATGCAGGTATAGCGATTAGAGAAGGTGTGGAGAAATTGACGGAACTAGGCATCGATATTTCATGCGGTCGGCTGTTTGCTGATGTTGATGATGAGTTGGTCGAAATTGATTTTACTGCGTTACCCGGTTCGGGGCGGAAAGTGAAGGGCGAAAATAAGAGCGCGCTGTACTTCGACAATCGATTTGGCCAGCCAAACAGGTGGATGTCTATACCTGATGACATGGTATGGAAGTTTTGTGTCTCCAGTTTAGAGAGAAATTTGCAATTGCTGCGTCAAGATGCACAGTTGGCTCCTTTTATGGGATATCCACGCGGGGAAGTTGGGATGGTACTCCGCGAACGTTTAGAACAAGAATTAAAAGGAGGGCAAAATGCGTAAGTTTCAGATAGGTGTTATGGGCTCAATGGCTGATCTTAATTATTCTAAGGAGTTTGAGGCGGTGGCCGAGAGAGTTGGCGAGTTAATAGCAGAAAATGATGCCATACTTTTCTTTGGCGCAGAAAAGGACGCTGACTCCTTGTCCACGGCCGCCTGTCGAGGTGCAAAGCGCAAGGGTGGTCTAACTGTAGGCATTACTTACGGCAAGGGCAAGGATGTGGTGCAAAAAGATACTGATATTATTATCCCGTGCGGGATGGAGCGTGGTGGCGGCCGGGAATTTGTATTGGCTTTAAGTTGTGACGCTATCATTGCCATCAGCGGCGGCTCGGGCACACTGAATGAGTTAGTCGTGGCTTACCAGGCAGATATACCAATGATTGCTATTACGGGTATGGGCGGTTGGGCCGACAAGCTGGCAGGAGAATATTTTGATGCGCGCAATCGAAGAAAGGTACTTGCTGCTAAAACGCCAGAGCAAGCAGTAAGGCTGGCATTGCAAGAGGCAGCGAAGTATAGAGAGAAATACTCTTAATCTTCTTTACTGTCGGGTTATAACCTTTGCAGCGTGCTCTCTGGTTTGTATCGACCGATGACTGTTTAATTCGATTAATGTCTCCCAAGACCTTACTGTTGTTTTTGCGTAAGTGCTATACTGGATTTAATGCATAAGCGTTTAAACAAAAAGAATATCAAACGTGCGCTGCGTATCGGACTGGCACTGACTGGCCTGATGGTTGTCGTCAGCGGCATTGGAGGCGGAGGTGTCTAGGCGATGGCGGGTTTTCGTCGCTTCATCCGGCATTGTGTCTTCGCTGCGCTAGCGATTGTGCTGCTTGGCTTCGGTGCGGCAGCCGGCATAGTATCGGCTGCTGACGGTGAT
>CALKHY010000107.1 GCA_937988795.1 uncultured Candidatus Saccharibacteria bacterium | reverse complement strand
GGGTACGAGTCTATCTCGAGGAACTTGCTGCAATTCCTGACGAACCCGATTTTTGTGGCCCGCTCGCGTTTACTCCTGCCGGAAGGCGTCTACAGCGACACTTTGCACGAGGAGATTATTCACGGAATCCAGGAGCGTCTCGATCAGGATGCTTACAAGGGGCTAAATGGCGATGTGTTTGTGCGGGTTATCGAGAAGGTCAGCGGGCCGCGGGCAATTGCCAAGCTTAACGACGATGGTCGCGGCGTGCATGGTCATGTAGAAGAGATCATTATGCGCTTGCGTTTCCGCGGCAAGGCTATCAACGAAGCCAAGCTCATGAGTAATACCAATGGCCGCGAAGTCTTTGGTGTGAATGACCCGCGCATGGATATGCTCGCCCAGATGTTTGGCCGCGGCCGCGACGATGATACTCGCTTGGCGCGCTTGGGTGTTGAGTACTTCACTAACGGCGCCCACGGCACCCTGGCTAAGGGTCTTCCAACTTGGGTTGTTGTCGAAGAAGTGCAGTAATTATTTACAAAACTCCATATTTGTTTTACGCTTGAGGTAATAGCTAAAGTTTGGGAGGATATATGTTGTTCGAGCGTAGAAAAATAGCCATGGTGGTGGCTGAATTTTTGGGCACCGCCCTGCTGACCGCGGTTATTTTGGCGGTGAGCAAGTCGAGCCTGGCGCTTCCGTACTTCGTGAGCATTGCGGCGGCGCTGGCGGCTGCTGCTGGTATGGTGGTGTTCGGCGCGATCTCTGGCGCACACCTGAACCCGGTGGTGACCATCGGCCTGTGGACGGCGCGCAAGATTAAGACGTGGCCGGCAATCGCGTACGTTATTGCCCAGCTGCTCGGTGGTGCAGCTGCATACCTGTTGTACACCTATCTGATTGATTCGAGCCTGCGCAACGCCAGCGAGTACAACGCGCGCGTACTGGTTGCCGAGGCTGTCGGTGCCTTCATCTTCGTCCTGGGTTGGGCAACTGTCGTATACCGCAAGCTCGAACTCGGCAAGTCTGCATTCGCCGTCGGTAGCGCCTTGTTCCTGGGTATGCTGGTGGCCTCGATGGGTTCCGCTGGTCTCTTGAACCCGGCTGTTGCGCTTGCTGCGCACACCTGGGTTTGGGGTACGTACGTGCTTGGCCCCATCTTGGGCGGCATTATCGGCTTCAACCTCTATGCCCTGCTCTTTGCTCCGCCGAGCACATTGACGGACGATGTTGAGGACAAGGAGGACAAGCCTGCGGTCGCGGCTGCGGAAGTCGCAAAAGCAAAAAGCACGACAACCAAAAACAGCTCAACGAAGAAGAACAACAGCAGCAATAGCAAGAATAGTAGCAGCAGCAACGGCAGAAAGAAACAGTCCAAGTAACGAGAACAGGCCGGCAACTCGCCGGCCTGTTTTTATTGTTGCTAACATTTTAGGCGTCGGCAATTTGCTGGCCGCTCCGTTCCGGCGATACCCAGACACTTCCAGTACTTTGCTGGGTTAGCAGTTTTTTAATCCGATAGATGCACCGGCTGGCACCCGTAAACTGCACAATATCCATGATGTAGAACATAAAATAGGCGTGGAATGCGTCGATGCTGAGTGTCAGGCGTTTGCGCGGCTTCGTGTGCTCGTCGAACCAAAGGGTAACGAGTGTGTAGAGCGTGATGGTGCAGTATGCACCGATAATCAAGAGCGGATTGCGGGCTGCAAGGCTGATGGCGGCGACATATACCCACATCAATGGCGTCAGCAGTAGCACTATCTCGCTCACCACGGCAACCGGCAGTCGGTATATGGTAAGGCTGGACGTAAATTCCCGTCGCGGCCGGCCGATGAGGTGTCGGTATTTCACGAGGACCTGAAGGCTGCCGTACTTCCAGCGGAAGCGCTGTTTAAAAAGCGCCTTGTAGGTGCGCACGCCCTCGGTCCTGGCTTCGACATCTGCTGCATACACCAGGCGGCGGGCTTTGTTGCTGCTGCTGATGACTTTCATGCTGAGCCCGATATCTTCGGTGAGCACATCGGTGTCGTAAAAGCCGACTTCGCGCAGCACGTCCATACGGTATGTCGATGCCACGCCGCCTATGACGAACTCGCAGTTGAGGAGCGTGTAAACTTTTTTCGAACGATACCCGATCATA
>CALKHY010000106.1 GCA_937988795.1 uncultured Candidatus Saccharibacteria bacterium | reverse complement strand
GCATACGATATTGGTCAGTGACTGGAGTTCAGACGTGTGCTCTTCCGATCTGCATACTCCGCTGGCCCGGCCGTCACATGGACGATGCGCACGCCGTCCTGCCACTCCATAACGTCGGGCAGCCCCACATCATCGCGGCGCGTAAACACATCCACCCGCCAGCCAGCTTTCGTCAACTGCCGCGCAAGCTGCCCCACTGCCACGTTCTGGCCGCCAGCATCGGTGCCGCCGGCTGCTGCGAGCGGCGAGGCATGCTCGCTAATAATCGCCACTTTTCTGGTGCGCATCGGTCCTCCGCGCCTAACCGCTTATTCTTCCTCTGGAGATTCCTGGATCTCTTCAATCGCCTGGCCCACTTCTTCTGGCGAGTGGTACAAGTCGTCGGGGATCATGCTCAGCGTGTCGATAACATCCTCGTCCGCACCCTCTTCCACAGCGTAGTCAATCAGCTCCTCGCGGCTGCTTGGAAAATCAAGACCGCTCAAAAACCTTTGTACCTGGGATGGGCTGACAACTGCCATAGACACCTCCTTGCTCGCTTAAAGCTCACCAAAAAGTATGGCCTACGGCACTGCTGTTTTCTGTAAAAAAACCAATAAAGAGGATGACTGCCGCGGGTGGGCGCGAACTCGCGGACTACAGCGAGGTGACAATTACGCGCCGCTCGCGCGGGCCGTCAAGTTCTACGAGCACAATGCGCTGCCACGTACCCAGCACCAGCTTGCCGTTTTCGACCGGCACAGTAACGCTCGGGCCAATGATGGAACTGGCCAAATGTGCCGGCGCGTGCGCCGGATTGTGCGGATGGCGGAAATTGAGCTTCGGGATCATACCCCACACCGCATCCAGCAAATCCTCATCCGTCCCCGGATCCAAATCCGCAGTCGTCACCGCACACGTCGTATGCGCCACAAACACCACTACAGCCTTGGCATTAGGTTCGAGCACCGCCCGCACGTCGTCAGTAATATCCACTACTTCTCTACTCCGCCTGGTCGAGATGGTTAGCTCGGTATTCATATACTCTCATTCTAACCCAACCGTTCAAAAGCAAATACAAAAGTGCTATGCTGAAGTCAACGGAGGACTTATGGAGATTGCCCACATTGCCCAAAAACTCTGGCAAGCTGCTGATAAATTACGGAATAACATGGATGCGGCCGAGTACAAGCATGTCGTGCTGGGGTTGATCTTTCTGCGATACATCTCCAGCGCTTTCGAAGTAAAACACGCCGAAATTGCCAAAACTCCACATGCCGACCCCGAAGATTATGACGAATACGCCAGCGAAAACATCTTTTGGGTGCCAAAAGAAGCTCGTTGGTCTTACCTAAAAGATAATGCAAAACAGCCTACAATCGGCGTGATGGTAGACACCGCGATGGACGCCATCGAGCGCGACAATCCAGTACTCAAGGGTGTCTTACCGAAAGAGTACGCCAAGGAGCGCCTCGACAAACGTAAGCTCGGTCAGCTCATAGACCTCTTTACCAACATCGACTTTGGCGACAAGCACGAAAGCCAAGATATTCTAGGTCGCATTTACGAATACTTCATGGGCCAATTTGCCGATGCCGAAGGCAAGCGCGGCGGCCAATTCTACACGCCGCGCAGTATCGTACGCCTGCTTGTCGAAATGCTCGCGCCCAAACCTGGCTCGCGCGTCTACGACCCTTGCTGTGGTAGCGGCGGCATGTTCGTGCAATCCGAAAAATTCGTAAAAGATCATGCTGGCCGCACCGGCGCGATCGCTATATACGGCCAGGAGTCCAACCAGACCACCTGGCGGCTGGCCAAAATGAATATGGCCATCCGCGGTATTGGCGCACAAATTGAATATGGTGACACGCTACACAACGACAAATTGCCAGACCTCAAGGTCGACTACGTTCTAGCCAACCCTCCATTTAACATGTCTGACTGGGGCGGCGAAGCGCTCCGCAACGATGTGCGCTGGAAATACGGCACGCCACCAGTCGGCAATGCTAACTACGCTTGGATTCAGCACTTCATCCACCACCTCAAGCCAACTGGCATGGCCGGCTTTGTCATGGCCAATGGTAGCATGAGCAGCCAAACCAGCGGTGAGGGCGAAATTCGCAAAAACATAATTGGGGCTGATCTTGTTGACTGCATTGTCACGCTGCCCGATAAGTTGTTTTACAACACTGGCATCCCCGCCTGCTTGTGGTTTATCAGCCGCAGTCGCGATAACCGCAAAGGTAAGACGCTATTTATCGATGGCCGCA
>CALKHY010000105.1 GCA_937988795.1 uncultured Candidatus Saccharibacteria bacterium | reverse complement strand
TCGGGCGCCTGTTCGTCAACTGCAATTTCACTCGGCAGCTGCTCAAGGTCGCCGTCCTGGTAAGGACGGCCCACAAGTGTTTCGTAGGCCTCAGCCCATGCAAGATCATGATTACTGGGGTCAGTAATACCTAAAACTCTTTTTGCCAAAGATTCACCAGACACAAACATACTATCTTTATATTATAACATATTTTGTAATAAATAACAATACTCTCTAGCTTTTGGCAGTGTTCTTTGCCATATGCATATAGTGCCTCTTCTGCTCCAAGGGCAGATGCTCGATGGCGTAGCGGAGTGCGGTGCGCGGCATGGTCGCCGCATGCTTGTCCAAAAAGTCAATCAGTAGCTGGCGGTCGCAGCGCTTGCCTACTTCGCGCAGCTGCCAGCCTACGGCTTTTTGGATGAGGTCATGCTTGTCATGCAGCAGTATTTCGGCCAGGGCAATCGTGGTGGCCGGGTCGCCGTGCTGGACATACCAAAAGGCACTCATGATGCCAATGCGCTTTTGCCACAAATCCCCGCTGCGCGCTAGGTCGAACAGTAATTTGCGGTCGCCGTCCTGCTCGTGCGGCCCAATGATGTATTCTGCGCTTAGATCTACAATATCCCAGTTATTCACCCGCCCTGCATACACCGCTTTCATGTACAAATCAAAAATCTCGTCGCGCTTCTTAGCGTCCGCTTTTTTGTACTGCATCACCAGCAAAATCACCGCCGACAAGCCGTGTTCGTGAATAGGACTCTCCAAAAGCTTCCATATCTCGCTGAGCGGCAAATCTTTAAACTGCTTGCATACCCGCCGGATGTTTGGCACGGTCACGCCGATAAACTTATCGCCCTCCCCGTATTCGCCCTCGCCGGTCTTGAAGAAGCGCGGAAAGAACTCGGCCTTTTCACTTTCGGCGTATTCTTGTAGCGCTTCGGTTAACTCTTTCGCGGTCATTCTATCCCCTCTATTGGCTCGAATTTGCCGAGAAACGTTGGCTTGGGTTTCAAGATAGTTTGAATCATAGCCTTATCGCTCGAGCC
>CALKHY010000104.1 GCA_937988795.1 uncultured Candidatus Saccharibacteria bacterium | reverse complement strand
CGATCGCATTTTACAGAGCAGGATTACCACCGCACGCTGTATTCGTCTGTCATGCAGTACCTGACGCGCATGTCGCACGCCGCCAAGCAGGACGAATGCCTGGCGCTGTACCTGCGCGGCCTGCAGCTTTTCCAGGAGCTGTTCGACGAGCTTGGCGTAAAGGTTTAATAGCAGAAAACTAGGAGTAAAACGTGACAATCCACCCATCACACAGCAAACGCCGGGAGCGAGAGACCGCTGCTCTAAAGGCACTCGCTCAGAAATTCAAGCAAGAGATTACGTCTATTCCGCTGGGGGTGGCTGGCTATGTCATCAGAATGGCCCCAGACAAAAGGCGAAGATCGGTGTGGAATGGCGGGCCCGAGACCGCACCGATCATCATGAGCGACGTGGACGACACGCTGATGGGGTACAACAAGGCCAGAAAACCGCGCCTGAATGCTTTTATTAAATACGCGCGCGAGCTCGGCCTGGCGTTGACCGCGGAGCAACTGGAAGCAGTGATGGAAATGGCTGATGCGTTCGCACGTTGGAAGGACTGGGGGATCGACGCCGACCTGTACCACGTGGACGCGCACATGTGGGCGCTGGACTGGCTGACGCAGCAGCTGAGGAACGTGGCGCCCAGGGACATTCCCGAGCAGCTGAAGGATTTACAGGCGCAGCTCGACGCCATCAAAGCCGGGATTGGCGGCATGCCGGACAAAAAACTGCCATTCAGCTTTGATTACGACGAGCTCGTGCTCGGCACACTCGAGCCCTCGCCGCAAATGATCACTGTTTTCGAGGCGGTGTACGAACCGGAACTCTACGAAGACACGCTTGAGGTATTGCAAGAAATCGCCGAAGCCGGCGGCCATACGGTCATTTACACCTACGGTGAACCGTTGTTCCATCTGGAAAAATTGCTCCGCCTGCGGTCCAGACTGGCGGCGGACGGGCAGGAGTGGCCATTCGAATATATTTTCCTGGCCAGAAAACAAAAAGGTTCGTTCTTGGAAGAATTGTTTGAAAGCGCGGCAGATAACAGGCAGCTCCATGATATGTTCTTTGGGCGGGCGCCGCACATTGTGCTGCTCATGGACGACGACAAGAAGCAGTGTGATGATTTTTTGCGTATTGCCGACGCGATCGAACCGCAGTCCGGCGCGCGTTTTTGTACAGTGCATCTGCTGAGGGAGACTGGTAAAACCTGGAAGCAGCGGTTCGACATTCTCCGCGAGGAAGAAGGGAGTTTGGTGGCGGACCGCCATGAACGCCGCGAAGTACTGTTGTACGGCACTGTCGGCAAATTCCATGCGCACGAGTCTGACGAGGTCAGGAATGCGCGCATTGCTGCCTATGCCAACTTGCGCCTGCGCGTCTACAAGGCGCTGGCGAACAATCTGACGACAGTGATCGAACGCTTGCAGTCAACCGAATACAAGCTGGCGCTTGAATCCCAGCGGCAATACTTTGCCGCTCGCGTGCAAGACATGGAGCACGCCATAGCAAAGGCATACGGCCTTTCCAAACAGACCTTGTAGCTATTCCACGGTCACCGATTTTGCCAGGTTGCGCGGCCGGTCAACATTGAGCATTTTGGCGACAGCCACATAGTAAGCGAACAGCTGAACGACGAGTGCCTCGAGAATGGGGCTGGTTTGTTCCATGGTTTTGGGGATATAAATCAGGTCGTCGGCGTGCGTCCGGACTGTCTTATTGCCTTCGGTGGCGACGGCGATGATGCGGCCGCCGCGGGCCTTGATTTCCTGCATGTTGGAGATAGTTTTCTCGAGTATGGGCGAGTCAGTCGCTAGGGCGAAGGTGGGGAAGTTCTTGTCGATCATGGCCAGTGGCCCGTGCTTCATTTCGCCTGCCGCGTAGCCCTCGGCGTGGATATAGCTGATTTCTTTCAGCTTGAGCGCACCCTCTAAGGCCACAGGATATGAGTAGCGGCGGCCGATAAACAGAAAATCATGGTAGTCTTTGTATGCCTCGGCAATTTTCTTAATTTGTTTGGCCTGGGCGAGAATGGCCTCGGCCTTGGCCGGCAGGGCCTCGATTTCCTCTAGTAGTGGCTTGTGCAGTTTTGTCCGGTCTTTGGCCAGGTACAGAGCCATCTGTAGCAGTACGGCTACCTGAGCGATGAACGCCTTGGTACTGGCTACTGCCAGCTCCGGCCCGGCATGGCAGTACACGCCGGCGTCGGTCATACGGGCAATGGTGCTGCCGACGGCGTTAACTATGCCGAGCCGCAGCACTCCATAATCCTCTACTTTCTTCAGTGCAGCGATGGTATCAGCTGTTTCACCGGATTGTGAAATAGCCAGGAATGCCGTGCCGCGCGAAATGGGCTCCTTGCGGTATTTGAATTCGCTGGCCAGCTGGACTTCGACGGGAATGTTGGCGAGTTCCTCGATCAGATACTCGCCGACCAGCCCGGCGTAGTACGATGTGCCGCACGACACAATCACAATCCGGTCTATGTCGCGCAAGCGGCCTGCCACGCTCTCTAACCCGCCGAGTTTGACTGTGTTTGCCTCGGCATTCACGCGGCCCAGAGCTGCCATACGGATGGTTTTTGGCGCTTCAAAAATCTCCTTAAGCATAAAGTGCGGGTAGTCGCCCAAACTCACCTGGTTGACGTCTAGGTCCAGATGTTCGGTTTGGCGCTTAACGACCTCAGACTTCTTGAGGTTGGTGATTTTGTACTTGCCTGCGCCGATCACGACCATCTCGTTATCCTGCACATACACGACCTCTTTGGTGTGTTGTAAGATGGCCGACGGGTCGGACGCCACAATACACTCATTTTTACCTACGCCAATGACCATCGGGCTGGAAAGGCGCGCGGCGTAGAGTTTGTCCGGATCATGCACGCTCATGGCTAAAATGGCGTACGCGCCGCGGATTTTGGCGATAGCTTTCATGAATGCCTGCTCGAACGAGCCGGTTTGTCTGCGGTAATAGTCGATGAGATGCGGCACGACCTCTGTGTCAGTTTCAGAGGCGAACGTATAGCCTTTTTCTTGAAGCCACTCCCTGATTTCGGCGTAGTTTTCGATAATGCCATTGTGTACGACAAAGATGGTTTTGTCGCTGTTGGCATGCGGGTGGGCATTGATCACCGACGGCTTGCCGTGTGTCGCCCAGCGCGTATGCCCGATGGCCAGCGGCGACTTTCGCACCTTGGCTGCTGCAACCAATCGTTCGAGCCCATCAACCCGGCCGAGCTCCCTAAACAGTCGCGCCTCGCCCTGTTCGTCCAGTAGCGCAATACCGGCCGAGTCATACCCTCGGTACTCCAGCGCCTTGAGCCCATCAATAACAACCTTACTGCCCTTTTTGCTGCCAATATAGCCTACAATGCCGCACATCTTTATCTCCTACCTTTAGTTGTACTCTGGATTCCCTTTAGGGATGTGTGCGTTATTGTAGGCATGCTAGCGGTGTTTTTGCAGGGCTAATTGTATGAATATTTTGACATTTTTTTGAAAGTTTTCGGAAGAGAACTGTTGCGCGGCCGCGCGCAGCTCGGATTCTTTGAACTGTTTCGGGTTAAATGACTGCAAAACTTTGACAAGTGAATCTGCAGTTTGTTCCTCAAAGAACAAACCGGTTTTGCCTTCCTCTATGTAGTCCAAAGCGCCGCCAGCCTTGTACGCGATGACCGGCGTGCCAGCAGCCATGGCTTCTACTGGCGTGATGCCAAAGTCTTCGTGCGAAGCGAACAGAAATGCCTCAGCGCCCTTCATGTATTCGACAACCTTGGCGTCGTCCGCATTGGTGTCAAACGTGACGGTTGGGCCTGCCAGGCGCTTGAGGTTGGCGAGTTCCGGTCCGCGGCCGACAACAGTCAGCGGCAGTCCGAGCCTGGTACAAGCTTCCACGATCACATCGGTGCGCTTTTGTGGGACTAACCGCCCAACAGATACAAACCCTGCCCGTTTTTTGGGCGATTTGCCCGTAAATCTGACGACGTTTACCGGCGGATGGATGACGACGGAGTCGCGGCCGTAGTATTTTTTGATGTCTTTTTGGATGTGTGTGGAGTTGGCAATGAAGTAATCGGCGCGCTGGGCAGCACGGTAGTCCCATTTGCGGAGCGGTCGGACTAATGCCCACAGCCCCAGGCGTGCCAGCGGGTTAAACACGCCAAAGCCGGGCCGTTTCATAAATGTACTGTACTGTCGCCAGTAGTATTGCGTGGGTGTGTGGCAGTAGTTGATATGCACGGTTTCTTTAGATGTTTTAACAGCAAACGCTTCACCGTTGCCGGAGCTGGAGATAACCAGGTCATAGCCGGAAAGATCCAGATGCTCAAACCACCAGAACCGAAGCACAGCTAGATACTTGCGAAGCTTGCTGAACGGCCAGTACTGCAGGTAGCCAGTTACAACTTTGTTATCTAGTTTTTTGCGCCATTCGTCAGTGCAGTACGAGGTGTAAATCGGCGCATCCGGAAACATCTTGTGGAGTTCCAAGACAACCCGCTCAGCACCGCCACCATACAGCCAGTCGTGGACAATGGCAACACGTAAACGTTTGGCCATGCGCTAGCGGCCTCCAAATATGACCCGCAGTGTCTTGATGAGAATAACGATGTCCAGCCAGAACGTCCAGTTTTGGACGTAGTAGAGATCCAGCCGGCGGCGCTCCTCAAAGCTGATGTCGTTACGGCCCGACACTTGGGCAAGGCCAGTAATGCCGGTTTTGACGGCCAGTATAAGGTTCTTTTTGGGATGTTTTTCGATCTGATGATCCTTGGGGTGCAAAGCTCGCGGTCCGACCAGGCTTAAATCGCCTTTCACCACATTAATAAGCTGCGGGAGTTCATCGAGGCTTGTCCTGCGCAAGAAGCGGCCAAACGGCGTGACGCGCGGGTCGTTCTCCAGCTGATTGCCGTTCTTCTTGTATTGTTCGAGCAAATCCGGCCGGCCCATTTTAGCGAAGCCCTCCTCCGGATTCAGGTCGCTGTACGCGGGGTACATGCTGCGGAATTTGTACATCTTGAACGTCGTGCCAAACCTGCCCAGGCGTTCAGGTCGGTACCATATGGACGCTTTCGGCTCGAGTATTTTTTGAATGACGGCAATGGTCAAAAGCAGTGGCGAGAAGATAATGAGGGCTGTGCCGCCGACAACAATGTCAAATAACCGTTTAACGACGCGGCCCCAGCCGAATAGTGCGGTCTGGTGTACGGTGATAACCGGTATACTGTTACGAAACAGCTCCACTTCGATATTACCGACGAACAGTTCGTTGTTGCCTGGAACAAAGCGGTAGCTGACGTGGCTCTCCTGGGCGTACGCCAGGATCTTGGCGTTCTTGGTTTCGTCAGCATAGAGTTCGGTCTGGATGATGCTGTGGAGTTCGCCCTTGTAGGCACTTAGGAACTGATCAAAGGTGTGGTACAGCGGGATGTGGGTATGCGCGCCCAGGCTGCGCTTGCCACCTACTACACCGACGATTCTGTAGCCGGAGTGTCGGCTGTCGGCCAGCCAGTCGATCAGCTCCCGGGTCATGTCGGTGTTGCCGATCAGCAGCACGCGCGTCAGGCCGGAATCGCGCTTAAAGAGCTGTGTGCGCACAAACCGCGCCAGATTGCGAAAGATCACCAGGAACAGGAAACCGAACGCAAAACCGTAGATCGGTACCAAACGGGCCGGGAAAATCGGCTCGGCCGACAAAAAGTTCCAAAAGATAACCAACGTGAGCCCGATGAACGACCCGACGAGCAGTCGCCCAAACTCCTTAAACCGTTTTTCGTAAATGTTATGGTTATAGAGGCCAAGCAGGGCAAAAATCAAAATCCAAAAAGGTAAAATAAACAAAAAAGCCCCTATAAATGCGCGGCCATTGGATGGAATTGGCGCTTGGTCAATGCCGACCGCCAGCTTAACGCGCAAGACATATGCTGCTATGAAGGCAGCAACCAACGCCAGAAAATCGCCCACTACAAGGCAGGCGCTGTAGATCAACGATGCGTTGTTCTTCATATCGTATATAGATTGTACCACTTGCGCCCGCAATGTGCGTTTGTTCGCATTATATTCACTCCGGACATTGTATACTGGTTATGTAAGGAGGGCGGAATGGGTGAAACAGTGCGGCCAACAAAAAAGCAACGAGAACTACTAACATTTATCGAACGGTTTATCGCCGAGCACGGCTATAGTCCGAGCTACCGCGAGATTATGACCGGCCTAAATTACAATTCTGTCGCCACTGTCGCCCTACACGTCAACAACCTTATCCGCCGCGGCCACTTGCGTAAGCGCGACCACTCGGCCCGTTCACTCGAAGTAGTGTCGCCAACCGAACAGCCGAAGATCACCACCAACGTTATTAAGCCAAGCGAAGAAAAATGGCTGGTCGAAAAGGTCGAACACTTCTTTTTGGAGCGCGAGCGCGCCCCGCAACTGACTGAAAGCCAGCTCGACCCCCTGTATGTGCTAATTGGGGCGCTCAAGGTGCTCGGCCTGGACGGCGCAGCGCAGAGCTTCATCCCCCGCCTAACCGCCCTGAAGCAGCGGATCGCCGCCCGCGAGTAATTAAAACGCTAGCGTTCTGTTGGAAAAACTACACCATACATGTAGCGCATAACCTGCTATCATCAAAATGAATTAACAACTACAAGCTGGAAGTTGGTGAGAATCCAACACTGTGCCGCAACGGTAAGCGCTTTTCAAAGCGACAAGTCCGATACAGCTTTGTTAACCATACGTTCCCGAGCAGGAACCGGTTATATTATTTGACCGCTAAACCTGCTCAGGAAAACCCGAGCAGGTTTTTTATATGACAACAGCACTGGCCGAAAGGCTGACATATCCAAGAATTGCGGGAAGCGCCATTGTCGAGGAAGCCGAACATATTGTTCGAGCTGAGGCTGATAGGATTGAAGTCGAGGGAGAAGTTGTCGTTGGGCCTGCATCCCTTGCTGAGAGTGAAGCACAAAAACGCAATCTTGAACGCATAATACATATTGGCAACGTAGCGCTCAGGGCTGCCGACATTAGTTTCCCTGAAGATCTATGTGATTTGTCGGAAGTCCGGGACGAATACTATGCATTTGTTAACTCAATAACGCCACGTTCAGAAACTGAGGTTGCCGAGCCGCGCGCAGAGGCGCGTCAGTCGCTTTACGATATGTTGGCTGGCGCTGCAAGGGGAGATGCCGAGGCAAGGGCGGGTGTAGATGCTAATGCCGAAACAATCTTTGCCGAGTATATGTTAAAGAGCGGTAGTATAGATCGGAAGAGCGTCGTGTAGAGA
>CALKHY010000103.1 GCA_937988795.1 uncultured Candidatus Saccharibacteria bacterium | reverse complement strand
TACTACGTTGAACAAACTTGCCAGTTGTTTGATTTAATGCGGTCATTTATTACGTGCAGACTACTACGTTGAACAAACTTGCCAGTTGTTTGATAGCAAGTCCGTTTACAGGATGGTGTACACTACGCTCGAACCCTTCTTGACGATAATCTTCTGGTTTGCATCAGTCCAGCTACGGTCCTGCGTTACCCTGACCTGCCAGTTGACGGGCGAGTCGCTGGTGTTGGTGTAGGTAATGGTTATGTGCATGTCTGTCCTTAGCCCGGTGCAGGTAATGTCACCGCCGTTACCGCCAGTTTTGCCGCCAGTATTGGGTGATGTATTTAGCGGGTCATAGTCAACTTGGACGTCATTTAGGATGGTTGTTTGGTTATTGCACCGCGTCACAACGCCGGTAATGGTGCCCGTGCTGACGTGGAAGCTCGGGAATCCGAAGTGAGGCGCAAACCCGGCGTTAGTCAGCTGGTGCTTCAAAGTATATGTTGCGTGCAGTGTCTTACCGGCAGGCACCTCAATTTCAAGCTCGGGCAGTTCGATAAATGAAGACGGGTTCGTAAAGGGCATAGGATCAGTGTCAACAGAAACCGTCTTTATCAGCGTCGTGCCGGATCCAACGTTCGGGATGCAGTCTTTCCAAGTGTCATTTTCGTAGCAGCGCAGCTTACCCATGACGGCATTGTAGTACATGGAGCCGTTGGTCCCAGCCGGGTCGCCGGCGGTGTTCTTGGTGTCCAGGGTAAGGAGGGTGCCGTTGCCGTCTACGACACCGATCTGAAGATCGCCGTCTGCAGTGACGCGCATGCGGACATTGCCGTTCGTTAAGAAGTTGAGGCCGAAGTTGTCGTTTGTGCCGAGGGCTGCTGCAGCACCGAAGGTATTACCACCCTGGCAGAGGTATGTGCCGTCTGTCGCACAGGCGCCGAACGAGGTCCAGGTGAGGCCAGCACCGTCAAAGGTTAATACCTGGCCGGCTGTGGCACCGCCGGTGTTAATGCCAAATGTGTTGCCTGCCAGTACCAGGCCGTTGCCGGCTACGTAGGTTGTGTCGGAGTTGTCATCGGTGCCACAAACCCAGGCTGCACCGTTGTACTTAATTACTTGGCCGGCTGCACAGCCGTTGTCACTAAAGTCGGCAAAGGTGATGGTGCCGTCCAAAATCTTAGCGCTGGTTATTGCATCGGGTGCGATGGTGACTTGGCCACTGCTATTTATCATGGCGTCGCCAGTCATGGCTACGCCGGTGGCGACGTTACTGCCGTTGCCAACAAAGATGAGGCCGGCGTTCAGTGTGGAGCTTAACTTTTCGGTGTCCAGTTCGTTCAGGGCGGCCTGAACGGTGATGCTAGATATGTTGCCGGAAGGCGTGTTGGTTATTTGGCTGGCGTTGTAGTCGCCGCTTTGGGCGGTGACGGCGCCGGTGCGGCCGAAGACGCTACTGACGGCGTTGGTTGTTTCGATCCGCTGCCACTCGCTGCCGCTACAAACCACCCAGTCGTTCGGATTCCATGTGCTGACGCCATCCAGGTCGGTAGAACCCGCGACGCTTACGACGTAGTAGTGACCTTTGATGGAGTTGTCGCAAGTTATACCAGATAACGAGGGTGTATCGGTGTTGGCGTCCCAGGTACCCTGGTAGGTCAATGCGCCAAGAAGGCCGCTGAATAGGTCGTTGTAAGTGATGCGCTTGGCCTGGCCGCCGCTGTAGACGATGATGTCGTCGCTCGCGGCAATGGAAGAAGTCGCAACCAATGTGCTTGGGTCGAGCGAGAGTGTCGTGCCGCTCAAAGCTAGACCCACACCAGCAGTGTAAGAAGTATCGCCATCAGTGCTACACTCCCACGCCGAGCCGTTGTACCTGAGGATTTGCGAACCGGCGCAGGTGATGGCGCTTATTGTATTGCCAGTACGGTCGAACAGGCCACTGCCGTTGAATGTCAGGGCGTTTTCTTTGTTGTTAAACGTGTTCCAGTCTACAGCGCTGAGCAGACCTGCTTGACTGGCGTTGGCTGTGGCGATGCTAATCTGGGCGCCAGAGCCGATGACTGCACCTGTGCCGCCGGTGATGGTAACGCTGGGGGTGGCAGATGTCAGGTTGCCGGTTGTAACTGAGCCGACTGCGTCATTCTGGCATTGCCAGGCGCTGCCGCTCCACTTGAGTATCTGGCCAGCCGAGCAGGATCGGGTGAGTGTTAATCCATCTACGCCTTCTGTAATCCCGCCAGTGGGATCGGTAACGATGTTCAAGCTAAGCACCTGACTGGCGATGCCGCCGCTGAGGCTGGGACCAAGGCTGGTCGAGATGACGCCCGGACTGCCTTGCGGCCCTTGCGGACCTTGCAGCCCTTGCGGGCCTTGTGAGCCTTGTGGACCCTGGGCACCTTGCGGCCCCTGTGGGCCTTGCGGACCCTGCGGGCCTTGTGGACCTTGTGGGCCTTGTGGGCCTCGTTCACCCTGGGTGCCTTGCTCGCCGCGCTCACCCTGGGCACCGGTCTGTCCAGTTGTACCTGCGTCGCCCTTGGGGCCGCGGGGTCCAGGCGGGCCAATTTGAGTCACGATGATGGGCTCCCCGCTAGGCGTATCTAGTGTTACGCAAATAAAGGTGCCGTTATTAAAGGTCAATACCTGGCCGTCGCCACATGATGCCGGCTCGCCATCTTCATCCTCTACGGGCAATGCGCCGGCAATTCTGGCAGCCAGCTCTATCTGCTCTCTTAGTTCAGGGTTTAATTCCTGGACCTGAAGCCCGCCATTATATATTGAGAGTCCTTTTATGCGCCGCTCACTATCGTATGTCCGCAAAAACAGCCATATGATTGCTGCGATGCATAAAAGTAGTAATATGAACGCCACTCACAGTTTTCTTGACACAGAAAAACCACGAGCAGCAGCGGCGTCGTCGCCCACCTCTTGCTCCTTTCGTGATTATTAAGTGCTTAACAAACTTGTTTTGTTAATGTATGGTGCCTTCGTTATAGCACAAGCGGAAACCTAACAGTAATACAAAATAGGGTATAAGATATCCACAATATATGAACATTTAATTAAATCTTAATATAAAATATACTATAAATGATATATATGTAGACATTTTTCGTGTACAGCAACCCTCAACAATCTTATTCGGTTAATGCAAAATAAAATCTTTTAGCATTTCGTTCATATCGCTGCCGGGCCTGTAG
>CALKHY010000102.1 GCA_937988795.1 uncultured Candidatus Saccharibacteria bacterium | reverse complement strand
CGGAAAAATAAAGATATGAGATGAAGCGCCTTCACTAACGCCTATTCTTAATGCTAGCTCTGCTAGTTAATTGTCCATCTTTGCCTTAAATATATATTCGTATTGTCGCTAGAACTCACCTCGGAAATCCACACCGGATAATCGTCGCCCTTGGAACGATTATTTTTCCATTGTAGGGGACGTAGATTATATAGATTATCAGTACCGTCTTTCGCTACAGGCTTTAGGTGATCAATCTCCCAGCCTAGGCCGAGTTCGTTTGAGGCGTCACCGAATTTCGACCACTCCATCCAAGCACCTGCTACATCTTTACGGAATCGGGCCGGGTCATAACCAGGAACTACCTGCCCCTTATTCCAGACAGTCAACTTCTCTTCTTCTGTGTAATCTCTTTGTGTTTTTGGTGCGGGATCGTACGTACCATACGACATTGTAATTTTTCTCCTTATAGCTTTATTAAATGTTTTTATATGTTATAACGGCATCATACAAGGACGACTAATCTTTGCATGTGCGGCATCGATAAGGTCGACACCGTTGCCCTTTTAGCTTACGGAGGCGTCACCCTCCGACTACAAACCTCACAGACGTTCTAGTCTCATTGGGTCGTATTAATATTATACCATAGCCGCGTCGTAAAATATAGACCGATGTTTATAATAATGGTCAATTTTGTTAATATTATTAACTCAACAGGAAGTAATCGTTGACATAAGCATTATAGTTTGATACAATTTATACAACAATAAACAAGGGGACGCGGTATGAGTAACCTTGGCAAGAATCTTGAAAAGGCGCGCTTAGCGCGCGGTTTCACCATGGAGCAAGTGGCGAGTGCCATAGGCATGAGCCGACAGACGTACGCTCTGGTCGAAGCTGGCAAGCGCGATGTCACGTTATCGCAGTTAGAAACACTTGCGGCGGTACTACGCGTGAGTGAAGATGAATTACGTGGTGCACCCGATGGAGTCTCGACTTTAGCTGATCCAGTAAGTTCATTTGAGAAATATAAACAAATTATCTTAAATGCTCTGCAATTTGGCGCAGATAGCGACGGAAAGATAACCAAAACTAAGCTCGCAAAACTTGTCTATCTAGCAGACTTTACCTGGTACTATGAACACCTTAAGCCGATGTCGGGCATGAGTTATCGCAAGCTACCACGGGGGCCAGTGGCTGATGTATACTTTCGAGCACTTGATGAGCTAGAAGAAGATGGAGTCATTAACAGAGAAGAAAAAGGAAACGCCACAATGTTCTCGCTCGTAGAGTCTGGCCCCGCACCTGCCAACCGACTATCAGAAGATGAAAGACAGCTAATCAAAAAGATTGCCCAAGCGTGGCATGGTCACCACACACAAGAAATAGTCGACTTTACCCATGATCAGTTACCATGGCAGATCTGTAGGGAAGGTGAGGTCATTCCCTATGGGCTCATAACACAAGAGGATCCGGAGCGCATATGGAAGCCTCAAACTACGGTGTAGAATTTGATGATTTTACTGGTCGTCATTACGTAAAATCATTCGAAAAAAGATACAAATCGGCGTGGGACAAAACCAAAAACGACATTGTCGAGATGTGTAAGCGTATAGATAATATGTTGCAGCTCAAACGCGCCGATCTTATAAATCAAAACGGCTCACACAAATTAGTTAAGTTAGATTTTGCAGTTGAAGGCACCAAGATATCACCCAAAACTTCCGGGAACCGATGTATATTACATATTAATGAAGAGTTACGTATTGTTCGCATATTGTTAGTCTACTCAAAGAACGAAATATCAGAGCCTCACGAAACAGTTAAATGGAAGACTGCCATTAAAGATCATTTTACTGATATTCGTAATATCTTTGATTTGTAGATATAATTTCCTCAAATGACCGAAGACAGCATAGAACGAGACGCGCTACGAATTTTGAGAGATCTAGACTGGCAGGTTTTGCATGGGCCGGAGACTGGGCCTGAGGGGACTGGTGAACGCGGGTATACCGACGCGGCGTTGGCGCGGCGTTTGGATGAGGCGATACACCGTTTGAATCCGGACATTCCAGCATTGGCGCAGGCTGAGGCGATTAAGCGTGTTCTGCGTTCTAGCGAGCCAGACCTCATCCTGGACAACCGCGATTTTCACAATTTGCTAGTAAACGGCGTGGATGTAGAGTACCGCAACGAAGATGGCGAACTGCGCAGCAACAAAGTCTGGCTGATCGACACACAAAACCCCGAAAACAACGAGTTCGTGGCCGTCAACCAGTACACCATGATCCAGGGCGACCATCACCGACGGCCAGACATAGTATTGTTTGTAAATGGCCTGCCGCTGGCAATTATTGAGCTGAAGGACCCGACAGACGAAAAAGCCACCATTAAATCTGCGTACAATCAGCTGCAAACATACAAAAACGAAATTCCATCTTTATTCCGTTTTAATGAGCTACTGATTATCAGCGATGGCATTGAAGCCGAGATGGGCACCATTAGCTCGAGCTTCGAAAGGTTTTTGCCATGGAAGACTATTGACGGCAGCAAAGAGCATACAGGCGTGCCCATGATGGAGGTGCTACTACGCGGGGCGTGCGACAAACGGCGATTCTTAGACATTATACGAAGCTTCATTGTATTTGAGCGCGACGAGGAAGATCTGACATATATCAAAAAGGTTGCCGCCTATCACCAGTATTGGGCCGTCAATAAAGCAATTACGTCTACGCTCAAGGCTACGCGCCCCGAAAGCGACCACCGAATTGGCGTAGTCTGGCACACGCAAGGCTCGGGCAAGAGCCTAAGCATGGTGTTCTATGCTGGCAAATTAGTGCTGGAGCCAGAGCTCAAAAACCCCACCATTGTTGTTGTAACCGACCGCAACGACCTAGACGACCAGTTATTTGGCACGTTCAGCAACTGCCACGACCTGCTACGCCAAGATCCAGTACAGGCACTTAGTCGTGATCATCTGCAGCAGCTACTGCGCCGCGAAGCAGGCGGCATCATCTTTACCACTAACGCCAAATTCTTCCCAGAAGGCGGCAAAGACTTTCCCCTACTCTCTGACCGTAGCAATATCATCGTCATGGCCGATGAAGCGCACCGCAGCCAGTACAACTTTATAGATGGTTTTGCCAAACACATACGCCAAGCCTTACCGAACGCGAGCTTCATTGGCTTCACCGGCACG
>CALKHY010000101.1 GCA_937988795.1 uncultured Candidatus Saccharibacteria bacterium | reverse complement strand
GCCACCGTATCTATGCCGCTCGACTGGAGCGAAATCAAGACCGGCCTCTTGCCAACAAACTTTACAATACAAAATACTTTACAGAGGCTCAAGCACACCGGCGATCTCTTCAAACCAGTCCTCGGCAAGCCCATCGACCTCGAAAAAGTCCTACAAAATATCCCAGAAACCTCGCCGAAATCCTAACAAACTGCAAATTTGTCTGTTTGTAAAAATCTCTAGCGACGGCGACGGAATGCCGAAAAGAGTCTTGCTATTCGTAGCCCTCGGGACTGTGCCTGCGTCTCCGCCCATTGCCGGGCAGCTTCAAGCGCCCGATGTTGCACCATTTTAATAACATCTTCAGGTTTTACGCTTAGAAGCTGAACAACTTCTTGCCTGACTTTTTCTCTTTCAGCAGGATCGCGCAGGTAATACCGCGATACAAATATACCGGTCGGCATATACACCTGATCTTGCACGCCCCCCATTTCGCTCAAACCTGGAAAATCAGGGTGGCCCATAAGGTGCACTATGACGGTATTAATCCGATATTGCCGATTTGACCGGACGTCAGCTGGACCTTCCTCAAAAACACTAGCATCAAAATTATAGTCAAACACAAACCCACTATCCAAGAAAGGCGACGGATTATCCCGAACCTTGGCAGAGCGACTGCCCACAGATTGAGTGCGACATCCTCGTGTCGTTTGATTATTAAACATGTCAATTTCTTTACCGTCAGGGTTGGATACCCAATTTGCTAGGTCTGCGCAATGTGTACGGATAAACTCCGCACGCGCCTTGGCCCTAAAATTTGTATCTGGATCATCAGGGTGTTGCCGATTATATTCCTTGGCCAAATAATCCCAATAACGATCAAGGAGCTGCCAATCCTCAGGCTCAAGCTCCGATCCTGGCACAGAAGTTTTATACGGTATGGCCTGTTGTGCCAAATCGATATAATTATCAAATGGGGGGCGCCATGATGCTCTGGCAGCAAACATCAATAAATCACTTCGCACATCATTCACGTCCTCGCCCCGCAATCCAAAAATATCCGGCCTGCTACATTGGTATGCATAAACAGTTTCAAGCTCCTCGCGGGTAAGAAGCAAACGATTTCCGTAGTTAAGCATCTGTCCAGGATTATTCGGATCCGGAAAATCACCGCTTAATAGCGGTTTCTCTCCCCCGCCAATCCTGTTAATAAAGAAAAAACCTGCGTCAACTAACTGTTGTCTCGTAAATCGACCTTTGCTTAATTCCTCTTCCGAGATGCCGATCTTATGTAATTCGTCATACTCAATCGTGCCCGATTGTATGCTACCTATAAAAAATTGATCTGTCGGCTCCGGCTTTCTATTCTCTGCATACATAAGAGCTCTGAACGGATCTATCGCTTCTTCGGGGTGCAAAATACTTTCACCCGTACCAACTCCTTGCTGCCCGCTGACTATTTCTTCTGTCATATAGCTCATTATAGTGTCCAAAAAAGATTCATTCAAAGCGTCTATGCTTATAGAGTCCCTACCGTGTTATCGCAGCGTGAAACGTGTCGGTCCAGTCGCGGGCGAAGCGGGCGAGGTTGAAGCGTTGGTTGGCATAGTTGCGAGCATTGTCACCCAACTGGCGCGCAAAGTTAGGATCGTCCAGCAAACGCTGCATGTGGGTTATGAGTTTGTCGACGTTCGTTTCAACAAAACCAGTTTTGCCGTTCTCTACCACAGTTACCATTTCGGTTGTCGCAAGCCCTACAATCGGCAGGCCCGTCATCATTGCCTCGCACACTGCCAATCCCAAGCTGGTATAACGGATCGGGTTGCAGAAAAACCTATAGCGCGCCATAAAGGCCGGAAGATCAGCATGGGGCACCTCGCCCAAGCCACCCAGTTCTTCGGAACCCATGCCAACAAGCTCAAGTGGTACGTATTTGCGCATGTACTCAAACACATCCAAGCCTAGCCGCCGACCGCGCAAGCCGAGGTTGTTAATAACCACGATACCTTTGGGGATGTCGCCGGTGTAGCGAGCATCCTGCGGCACCACGACGCCGTGATCGATTACCTTTGTTGGCGTGTTGCCACAGTCCCACATCAGCCGGTTAAAGCCAGTAACGTGCACAATCAGTATGTCAGGGCTGGCTGCAATATGGCAGGTGTCAGTCGGGCTCTCGCGCGGCGGGTCGTGCTCCAAATAAATCTTAGGTAGTCGCCGCTGGCGCTCGCTTAAAATTTCGTACTGGTCCTCCAGATAATTCCGGCGCGATTGGAACAAAATAATGTCAAATTTGATATTTTTGACATCATTAGCCGGCACCTCGTGCACGTTATCGCTCCACTTGTAGCCCGGAATGCGGCCGCCGTAGCCTTCCCATCCTGGCTGGACTGGCAGGTAAAATTCAGCGTCCGCATGGGTGAGATAAAACAAATAGCTGCCGTGCACGTTCCAGGTGAAGACTCTCGGGCGCCTCATAGCTTAAACAACTCCTTTATTTGCTTCATGACGGTCTCGGGTGTGGCTTCGTCCGCGAGCACGACGCGGTGGAGCTTCATGTCGAGCGGACCCCAGCGCGCCGGGTCGGCATTAGAAAAGATAGTGACGCTTGGCACATCGAGCGCCCGCGCGATGTGCGCCGGACCAGTGTCGTTGCCGATGTAAAACTCAGCATTTTTAAGCAGTGCTGCGAGCGTACCGAGCGAGGTTTTGCCCGCCAACACCACAGCGCCGGACTTGGTTTGCTCGGCAATTGAGCGCGCCAGCTCGACTTCGTCTTTTGAGCCAGTCAGTACTGGCCGAAGTCCCATAGCCGAACACGCGTCGGCCACGGCTGCAAAACACTCAGCCGGCCAGCGGCGGGATGATGCCGAGCCGGGGTGTATGCAGGCGTACGGTTTGTCGAGCTGCACCAGCTGCTGCAGTTCCCGTTCGTCCCGTTTGCTAACTGGAAACTCCAGTGAGTCGTCCGTAGCCGGAATTCCCAAAAACGTTAACAAGTCCAAAAATTTGTGAATCTCGTGCTTGCCCTCTGGATATGGCGCAAACCAGTCGTCGTTTGGCCGGTAGGCGTCCTTACTTGCGTAACCAGCGGTAATGCGCGCGCCAGAGAGCGGTACAAAGTAGTTCACGACCCGGCCGCTGCCATGCATTTGGAGCAGCAGATCATATTTACGACGCTGCATGCCGCGAAGGAAACGGACAACGTCCGCCGCCTGCCACTCACGCTCGGGCAAGCCCGGCAGGCCCGGAAACGGCACGAATCCGTCCAAATACATACGGAAACGCCACGCGAGCTCCTTGGTTTCGGGCAGGCCGATGTAATCAATGACAGCGTCCGGAAATGCTGCACGCAAAGCCCGCAAGGCCGGCACAACCACTAAAAGGTCGCCCATTTTGAGCGGCCGCCATACCGCGATCTGCCGTACCGGCAGGCGCATCAAATGCTCAAATCTTTGCTGCGGCGTCATACTCATAGCAACTGCTCCGCTGCCTCCAAAACTTCTTTGATGGTCACGTCATCAACGAATGACTCATTGTGCTCGCAGCCTTTTGCGCTGAGCGGCACGCACGGCTCTTTGCATACCGGGCACTGCGTGCGCCACGACAGAAGCGACAAATGCTGTGCGTGGCGCATGGGTCCAGCTGTAATAAAATTGCCAACCCAGTAAATACCAACAGTCGGGCAACCAACAGCCCGTGCGAGATGCAATGGACCCGTGTCGTTACTAATGAGCAGCTGCGCACCTGCGAGCAGCCCAGCCAGCCCGCCCAGCGACAATGTGCCGCTGATATCTACTGCTTGGTAATCAGTTAGTACTGACACTTCTTCGGTTATCAGCCGCTCGTCTTCACTGCCGGTGATAAACACACGAAAGCCGCGTTTTAGGTACGCGTTTGCTACAGCTGCAAATTTGGGGATCGGCCAGCGCCGCCGCGGATCAGTCGCGCCTGGATGGATGACAATATAGTCATTGCCACCTCCAATCTGCTGCCGCGCTTCTTCCTTATCAGCTTCTGTTACCACGACGTGCGGCATAATTTGGTCCGTAGTTGTGCCCACCCGCGCGGCAAGCTCGAGATACCGAAGCACTTCATTTTGGTAGAACATGTACGGCACCGTATCATCGAGTTTTGGCGCGTCCGGTGTGGCCGAGCCGACTGTCCACTTGGCGCCAAGCCGGCACACAAAGCGGTTGGAATGGCGGCCGCCGCCGTGCATTTGGAATGCCAGATCAAACTCCTCAGCCTGCATTTGTGCAAAAAAATCCTTAACACGTTTAGTATCTACGGACACGTCTTCCGGCGCGCCAACACCCGGATAGCGCGGCACGACCACCACCCGGTCGATTTCCAGCACATGGTCTGGCACGAATTCGGCATGCCAGTCCTTGCCAAGCAGCACGATCTCAGCCATGGGGAATGTGGTGCGCAGCGCATGAATGGCTGGCAACACGAACAGAAAATCGCCAAACGCGTTGGCGCGGAGCACAGCAATCTTTTGGACATTTAGATCGGGAGGCATAGCGGTGCGTCTACCTTTCTGTTGGTTAGCGTTGTTGGCCATTCCTGGTGATATGCGCCGGACGGCAGCACGCCGCAGCCGCCGAAGCGCCGCATGACCCGTAGCTGCGCAAGTACGTCCTCGCCGCTGTGCTCGCGCGGCAGCTCCCGCCAGAACGAAAAGCCGCCGGCGTCGCGCAGCTTCTTCGCATCGTACAGCACGCAGCCGCCAATCCACGCAACCTTGTAGGCGCGCGGCTTGTCAGACGAGACACCCAGGCGCCGCTGCACGTGCCAAACATTTGCGGCATTATGCAGTACGTGCCGCTGCCAAGTTGCATCGCCCGGCCCCACCGCTTCTGGCTGGACGCGCCCGTTCCAGAATGCAATGTGCTGCTCGCTTGGCCGGCACTCTTGCGCGTACGACAGGCCAATGACGGCATTGCCTGTAAAACCACAGCCTTGCTCTATCAATACCTGCAGCAAATTGCGTATGACAAATGACTCGAGAATCACATCGTCGTCCAGAAACAGGCAGTAGGGCGCGTTAGAATGATCCAGTAAAAACTGCCGCTGCTGCGCCATGCCGCGGCGCGGGAAATTATCAAGCACACGTACCCGGTGGCCGCGCACGTTCAGCAGCCTGAGCGCGCAGGCCAGGCTGGGGTCGGCATCCAGCTGCTCACGGTCTCCCTGGTTGGCGATAATGACCGCAAAATCGCGGTAGTCCTGAAAACACAGGCTGGTGAGTGTCACTGCCAGCGCCTCAGTGCGGTCGCGCGTGGGAATAAGCACGTCAACCATGGCCCGCCTCCTCCACGAGTGCGCGCACGGACTGCACAATCCGCTTTGGCGTCGCCATTGGCTCATCAGGCCCTGGCCAGACTTGCAGCCAGCGGTTTTTGGACCGGAGTTTCTCGGCCACCGGAAAATACAGAACTCTTGAAGGCACCTCCCACGGCGTGTGCTGCGGGTTGGTTTGGGCATAAAGCACGACCACGGGCGTGCCGAGCGCTGCGGCGATGTGTGCAGGCAGTGTGTTGTTGGTAACAAGAACCGGCGCCATGCCAATGGCCGACCCCAACTCGCCAATCGCCAGCTTGCCGGCCATGTTGACAGCGCCTTTGCCAATCATAGCTGCAAGCTTGCCGATATACCCCTTTTCGCCCCGGCTGCCGGTAAGTACGATGTGCCAGCCGTCCTGCACGAGCTCGCGGGCAGCCGATGCGTACTCTTTGAACGGATAGCGCCGCCTTGGGTCGCTCGCGCCGGCGTGCAGCACCAGCCATTTGCCATCCAAATCCACGCCAGCAGCGAGCAGCTTGCGGCGCGCGGCATCACTAAATTCATCACCCACATCAAACGAAATCTTGACGTCGTCTGTTGTGGCGCCAATTGTCCGAACCAAATCGAGCTGCCGCCGCACTTCGTGGCTAATCAGCTCCTGCGGCTCGACATCCGGCACCCAGTCGGTCAAAAGTGCGTACGGATTTTCGTGGCAATAGGCCAGTACGCGCGGGATGCCTGCCTCATAGCAAAGCACTGCTGCCGGCAGCGGGCTTTGGCTGTAGGTTGTAAAAATAATTGCCCCGTCAAAATTCTTGTGATACAGCTCCTGGGCCATAAAGGCGATGTTGTCCCGATACTCCTCGCTCACCCACGGCGCGTCGAACATCAGCACGTCGTCAATTTCCGGCACGAACGGCACGATCAGCGCGCCCCGCGTTGATGTAAGGAGCGTAAGCTTCACGTCGTCAAACGAATCCTTGAGCGCCCTAAGCGCCGGCGACGTCATCAGTATGTCGCCCATGTTATCGAGCCTGATGCATAGCAGGTTTGTGCACCCCTTCCAAGCTTCGTCGATAGCCACTGATGAGCCCTCCCGTCATTGTCAAAATAATGTCCGCCGCTTGCGTTAAGCTCTTCACTTGCTTAAGCGGGCGGCGGTACGCGCCCGGCCGCCACTCGGTTTCGCCGCCGTTCATGAGCAGTATGCTTTTGCAACCGGCGCGGTTGCCTGCTTCAACATCGTCCAGAATGTCGCCGATCATCCAGGATTTCGCCAGGTCAATGCCAAACCGCTCCGCAGCCGAAAGCAGCAAGCCCGGCGCAGGCTTACGGCAGTCGCACTGCTCGCGATACTCCGGCACGTCAGCATCCGGATGATGCGAACAGTAGCAGTATGCGTCGAGTATCACGCCCTCAAGCGAAAGTAGTGTGTATAAGTGGCGGAGCATGAGCCGCACCTGGTCTTCGTTGTAGTAACCAAATGCCACGCCTGGCTGGTTGGACGCCACGACTAGCAAAAAGCCGGCTTCTTTGAGCCGCTTGAGGCTTGCGGCTGCTTCCGACATCAGGCGCATGCGCGACGGGTCAATGTTGAAAGGAACGTCGTGCACGAGCGTGCCGTCTTTATCCAGGAAAACTGCGGGTTTTAAGGCCATGACGTCTCCTTTACCGGCACCACCATTACTTCGGGCATGACGCTTTCGGCTGGCAGCGTGAGCGCAAAATGCACGGTTTCTGCCACAACGGCTGGGTCTTGCAGCGTTGACTGATCAATGTCCGGAAACCGGTCCAGAATAAACGGCGTGCGCATGCCGCCGGACACAACTGCCGTGACCCGCACGCCGTACCGCCTGCCTTCAGCATGGAGCGCGTGGCTCAAGCCCAAAAGCCCCCACTTACTCGCATGGTAAGCCGAGGCGTCGGTCCAGGCGCGCTTGGCAGCGGTCGAAACAATGTTAACGATATGCCCGTACCCTTCGTGGCGCATCCACGGATACAGCAAGCGGCTCAACAAAAACGCGCCGCGTAAGTTCACGTCGATCACACGATTCCACTCGGCAATGTCTATTTGCTCGAACGGCTTGGTTACGTCCGTGCCGGCATTGTTAATGAGGATGTCCACGCGAGTAAACTGGTCGAGTATCGCCTGCGTGATGGTACGCACCTGCGGCTCGTTGCCAACATCCAGGCGGTAGACGTGCGCCCGATGCCCCTGACTACGCAGCTCTTCGGCCACGCTTTCGGCTGCGTCAGCCTGGTCATCGCAAATCACCATGATTGCGCCGTCTCTGCTCAAGCGCCGGCAGATGGCCGCGCCCAGCCCGCTGCCGCCGCCAGTCACCACGACTACTTTGTCTCTGAGGCTGACAGGTTCCACGGTGACCTCTCCTTTTTGTCTATGCCGTAGTCATCCAAAATCGCCTGATACATTGCGGCGGTTTGGTCGGCAACATTTTGCCAGGTGAACTGCTTGACCCGCTCGAGCCCGCCTTTGCCGAGGCGCTCGCGCAGCTTGCGGCTGGCAATCAGTACGGACAAAGCTTCGGCCAGAGCCTCTGGATCCTTGGGCGGTACCAGCAGCCCGTTTTTACCATCCTCAATGGTGTACTTGATGCCGCCCACCGCCGAGCCGACCACTGGCGTACCGCACGCCATGGCCTCGAGCGGCGTAATGCCGAACGGCTCGTACCACGGCACTGTGACGAAAATGTCAGCCGCGCTGTACCAATACTTCAGCTCATGCCGGCCGCGCCTGCCCAAAAATGTAACGTCGCCATTCACGCCCTCGTCTGACGCCGTACGCATGAGCCGTCCGATTTCTGGCGTAAGCTCCGGATCAGCAGCGCCGGTCTCGCCGCCAACAATGAACAAATGCGCCCGCACACCCGTGCGTTGCAGCATGCCGAGCGCCTGGATAACGGTATCCACGCCTTTACGCGGTACAAGCCGCCCAAGCTGCAGAATAATTGGCCCAGATGTGTTGATGCCGAGCCGTTCGCGCGCTTCCTGCTTGTCTACCGGATGCAACTCGTCCGGGTCATAGCCGTTTGGAATGGTTACGATTTTGGCCGGGTCGGCGTCATACAAGTCAATCAAGTCCTGCTTATCCTGCGGACACAGCGCCACCACGCGGTCGGCCTCGCGGATCACACGCTCCTCAATCGCCAGCCGCTCTTCTGGAAACTGGTCGCTTGCCCCCTGGTGCATGAGGCGCACTTTGCCGAGCGCGTGGAACGTCACCGCAAACGGCAACCCCAGCGTTTGCTTAATCACAGCCGCCACCAGGCCGGACATAAAAAAGTGCGCGTGCA
>CALKHY010000100.1 GCA_937988795.1 uncultured Candidatus Saccharibacteria bacterium | reverse complement strand
CGCGTCCCACTTTCTGCTTAGCAACACTGGGCGCCGGGATAGCGATGTGCAAATTGTCGGTTATGGCATTTACGGCAATCGCGCTGTAATTATCAACACCGGTTACACTGCCGTCCGCCTCAAATACCTGCATCGGTCCAGAGAACACGAGTGTTGTCGGTTCAAGGTTCGCAGCATTTAGCCCACTGCCGGCAAGCTCTGCAAGGCCGGACGGATCACAGACGGAGATTTGACCTAAGCTGTTGTAGCACAGGAAGTCCATCGTATCTGCGATTCCCAGTTCAGAGAGTTGCAGCTTGCTGCTGATGGTCACGCCGTCAGGCCCAACACTGAGAGTTCCATCGTTTTTAACAAAACCACAGCTGTCCGATCCCTGAATACACAAGACACCTGATTCATCCGGTAACAGGATCTGATTCGAGTTAGTTTGCGTACTGAACCCGAGCGTACTTCTATTGTCGCCGTCTTGGTGTGCCAGGCCGCCGGCTTGGAATGCGTACGGCACGGCAGTCAGCCTCAGGCGAGGCGACATCTCACCGTCCCACCGAGGAATACCAATGCCGCCAATATTCATGGTCAACCACAATTCCTGATCCCAGTTAATGTTGGCTCCGAAGGGGTTAACACTGCCTAGGCTGACGGTAATATACCCATTGGTAACCAATACGGCGTTGACACCGGTTCTCGTCTCCACCCACACACAGTTGTCCGCGCATACACCCTGTTCCATGGTGCCTGCGTCCGGCGAGTTATACAGCTTAAACTCGATGTTGTATTTACCGTCCGGAACAATGCTGCCATCAGCACTCATCAGCCGTGCCTGGAAATTGATGGTCGAGGATGTGGCCGCCTGAGCTTTGGGGCCAACAAACAGTCCGGCGACCGCTGCGCACAAAAACAACCCAACGCTAGCTACCGCCAGCATTCGGCGTCCATCCAAAAACCGGAGGTTTTGCAGCTTTGTGCGCATGTTTATTTTTGTGTTTGGTTTTGTTTGTTGAATTTGATTTTTTTGTTTCCCAGTCTAGCCTGGCTAGACTCTGGAGCACAGTACCATTATGGGGCTGTTTTCTGGCAAGTGGCAATAGTTAAAAACAGATATAAACGGCCCATTTTTGGGCGGCTTTCTGGGCCAAAAAGACGCCTCTTAATGTTGTTAATATATCTACTTTTTAAAAATCACGCTTTTTTGAGCGTTAACCTGGGTCAAAATATTAAATATTTATAACAACGATACGCTGTAAAAAAATCAGCAGCCGCTTTCATGGCTGCTGATTTATCCACAGGCGCCTATCAAAATTTAGGCAATTTTGGTGATTTTGATCACAGTGTGGTGTTGGCGATGGCCGCGGATCTTGCGGACGCGCTTCTTAGCCTTGAAGCGAATGGCAGTTACTTTGTCAGCCTTGGCGTCTTCTTCGACTACCTCGGCAGTGACCTTAGCCTTCTCGACTACCGGAGTGCCAACACTGATGTTGTCACCGTCAATGACGAGTAGCGGCTCGAACGTTATATTCTTGCCGTCGGCCTTCAATAACTCCACCTCAAGGGTTTCACCTTCAGTCACAAGATACTGTTTACCGCCAGTGGCGATTACTGCTTTTTTCATGCTCTACTCTTTTTTAGAACTTTAGCTACCAATAGATAGTAACAGATCTGAGTCAATCTGTAAATACCGCGCTTACCCTTGCACTTTTTGCAGCGATACAGTCAACGGTGCGGTGTCGACCGTGCACACAACCTCGAAAGCCAGAGTTTCGTCAAAAACGAGCGATGTTGCCAGCGTCTCTGCCGCAATGGTGTCCCCGTGCTCCTCAATAGCTTTACGCAATTCATCGTCGGTTGTCGAAAGACTGAGCTCAATCCGGTCATCAACATTCAGCCCGGCCTGCTTACGGGCATTCTGTACGTTGCGAATGACTTCGCGCATCATACCTTCGCGCTTCAGCGCCGGTGTGACGCGCAGATCCAATACAACCTGATCGCCACCATCCTTCAATTCCTTGACGTTAAGCTCCTCCAGTATCACTGGCACAAGCTCATCAAAGTCTTCGCCGAGACGATCGCGCAGGTTCGGTACGGTGATCGATTGCAGCGGCTGGCGGACCTTCAGGCCATTGGCGGCGCGCTGCGACAGACCTTCATTTATGACTTCGCGTACAAAGGCCATGCGGTCCAAAATCAGCTCGTTCACATGACCAACCTTTGGCCAATCGCGTAAGTGCACTGATTCGCCGCCGGTGAGCTTTTGGTACAGCTCTTCGGCCAGGAACGGCGTAAACGGTGCCATGACGTGTGCGAGCTGCACCAGGACGTAGTGTAGGGTCCGGTAAGCGTCCTGCTTATCGCCGTCGTCATCACTCTTCCAGAAACGGCGGCGCGAGCGGCGGACATACCAGTTGCTGGCATCATCGATAAACGGCAGGATCGGCTTGGGCGCATTTGGGATGTCGTATACATCCATGTGCTTTTCGACTTCCTGCGTAAGCTGGTGTACGCGCGACACGATCCACTTGTCGAGCGGATTGCTCAAACTTTCGGTCGGGTCTTCATAGCTACCATCCCATTCCCAGCCGTCAACGTCCGCGTACAGTGTAAAGAAGTCGTACATGTTCCAGACCATGTTGAGTTTGCGCGAGACGTCAGCCACATCCTTATCGATCAGACTAAAGTCTTCGCCGTTCATGACCGGCGAGCTCATGAGCAAGAAGCGCAGAGCATCGGCCGAATACTGGTCCATCAGCACATTCGGATCGGTGTAGTTGCCGTAGCTCTTGCTCATCTTGCGGCCGTCGTTACCGGCAAGCGTACCGGTCGTGATGACATTCTTAAATGCGTTTTTACCAAAGAGGCCAACGCTTACCGCGTGCAGATAGTAGAACCAGGCGCGGACCTGACCCACGTATTCAACAATAAAGTCTGCCGGGAAGCTCGACTCAAACTTTTCCTTATTCTCAAACGGATAGTGGAACTGGGCGAACGGCATGCTGCCGCTTTCAAACCAACAGTCCAGCACTTTTTCGACGCGTTTGTACTTGACGCCGTCAATCTCAAACGTCACTTCGTCGATCCATGGACGGTGGTAGTCCTCAAGCTCTACGCCGGACAGTTCTTTCAGTTCAGCGTAGCTGCCGATTACCTTTACGTGTTCTTTGCCGTCTTTATCCACTCCCTTCCAAACAGGTACCGGAGTTGCCCAGAAGCGGTCGCGGCTCAGGTTCCAATCCGGTGCACTTTCGACCGTTTTAGCGAAGCGGCCGTTTTTCAGGTGGCCGGGGAACCAATAGATATTGCCGTTCTCCTCCAGCATCTGCTCACGCTGCCCCTCGATGTCCATGAACCAGCTCGGGTGCGCACGGTACATCAACTTCGTACCACAGCGGTAACAGTGTGGGTACGAGTGCGTGATGTATTCAATCTTCCAGACGACGCCACGATGATGCAATGCTTTGGCAATGTCCTTGTTGACTTCCCAAACATTCTGACCTTTCCATTCGCCGTCTTTATAGAAACCGTTGTCGTCTACGTTATTAACCATTGGGAAGCCTTCTTGTTTCGAGAGCTCATAGTCCTCTTCACCGAAGGCGGGCGCCAGGTGGACAACGCCGGTACCCTCCTCCAGGCTGACGTAATCAGCGTGCCATACGCGGTGCGCCTTCTCGCCGCGGTGCTCAAAAAGCGGCTCGTACTCTTTGCCAACCAGCTCCTTGCCCTTAAATGTCCGAACGACTTTGTAGGGCAAAACCTGGTGCTTTTCGTTGGTGAGCGCCTTGTCCAAGCGACCCTTTGCCAGGATTAATGTTTCGCCGTCGACCTCGACCTCAGCATATTCTTCATCTTTGTTAACAGCCACAGCGGTGTTGGCCGGCAAAGTCCAAGGTGTTGTCGTCCACGCAAGCAGCGATGCGTCTTCGCCCTTCAATTTGAATTTGACGTACACGCTTGGGTCTGTGACGTCCTTGTATGAGTTGTCCATGGCGATTTCGGCTTTGCTGAGCGGAGTTGCGTCGCGCGTGCAGTACAGCAGCACCTTTTCACCTTCGTAGATCTTGCCTTTTTCGTATAGCGTTTTGAACGCCCACCAGACAGACTCCATGTAGTCCTTATCCATAGTCTTGTAGGCGCCCTTAAACTCGACCCAGCGGCCGACGCGATCAATGGTGTCCTCCCAGAGACTACCGGTCACCACCATGTTCTCTCGACAGGTGGTGATGTACTCCTCCAAGCTAATCTTCGTGCCAACGTCACGCTTGTCCTTAATCCCCAACTTCTTCTCGGTGAAGATCTCGGCCGGTAATCCGTGGCAATCCCAGCCCCAGACGCGCTCAACGCGCTTGCCCTTCATGGTCCAGTATCGCGGCACGACGTCCTTGGCGATCGAACTCAACAGCGTCCCATGATGCGGCACACCGGTAATGAACGGCGGACCATCATAAAAAACGTACGAATTTTCCTTCGGCCGCATTTCGACCGATTTTTCAAACGTTCGATTCTTCTTCCATTGCAGCACGAGATCTTTCTCGTATTCGATTGGCTTTCGGCGTGTACCTTTCTTAAATCTCATCTTCTTCTCCTTTA
>CALKHY010000099.1 GCA_937988795.1 uncultured Candidatus Saccharibacteria bacterium | reverse complement strand
TCGTTGCTGCATCACGTTCCAGACTTCGGCAGAAAAGCAGAGTGCGGCATTCTGTTTGACGTGCCTCGCGAGGAGCTTATTCATCGGCAAATTGGACGGGGTCGCTCCGAGGACGCGCCAGAAATAATCGGTCATCGTCTGGACATCTACCAAGAGAAAACTAAACCGGCCGTTGATTTGTATCGCGAGCGCGGCATCCCGGTAATGAATATTGATGGGACTGGAACCATCGAAGAGGTTCACGAGCGTGTGAACCAGGCGATAATGACATGCCTACAGGGTCAGTAAAGACACCGGAAGAAATCGAGGCGATGCGCCAGGGCGGGCGAATACTTGCCACTGTACTTGAACTGATGCGCCAGAAATGCGTAGCCGGCGTGACGCCCAAGCAGATGGCGCAATTGGCAGCGCAAGAGTTGAAACGATTGGGCGGCGAGCCGGCATTTCTTGGCTATCCTGGCGACCGCTGCCCATACCCAGATATTATTTGTATTTCGGTAAACGATTGTGTTCAGCACAGCATCCCCGATGACAGGCCATTTGTCGATGGTGATGTTGTGAATTTTGATTTTGGCGTTCGCTATAAGGGGTTGGTGACAGACGGTGGATTGACGGTTTGTGTAGGAAATAAAACAACATCTGACACAGCTCGACTGATTGAGGGGACAAAGCAGGCGCTATATGACGGGCTGAAGGTTATCAGGCATGGGTGTCATGTTGGTGATATTTCTGCCACCATTGAGCGCACACTGCGCAAGCATCGGCTTGGAATCGTTCGTGAACTGGTTGGGCACGGAGTCGGCTATGAGCTTCATGAGGATGGCCCTGAAATACCAAACTATGGTAAGGCGGGTACGGGGCCGGTCCTGCGTGCTGGCATGACCATAGCAGTTGAACCAATTACAACACTCGGTAGTCCGGCAATTATTGAAGATGCCGACGGTTGGACGCTCAGGACGGCCGATGGCAGCTGGTCGGCTCAATTTGAACATACGGTACTTGTGACCTCATCTGGTTGCGAGATCCTCACCCGAATATAAAACTTGTGCTCGCTCGAGGATAAGCGTTATACTGCATGATATGCGAGATTCTGCCCCAACGCCATATGTTGGCTTGGACGTAGGCACGAGCGCGGTGCGCTGTGTCGTAGGTGTACTTGATCCCAATAATCCGAACAAACTTTCGATTATCGGGCATGGGAGTGCTTCGAATCAGGGAATGCGTAAAGGTATAGTGGCCCAGGTTGACGAGGTGACTGATGCTGTTACCCAAGCTGTGGCTGAGGCAGAACGAATCTCCGGAGTGCGTGTGCAGGGTGCAACAATTAATGTCAATGGCACGCACGTACAGGGTTTAAATTCTAAGGGCGTCATTGCAATCAGTGCTGCGAACAGGGAAATCACTGTTGATGATCGACTGCGCGTTGAGGAGGCGGCGACTATTGTGCAGCTGCCGTCCAATCGTGAAATTATTCAGGTGTTTGCCCAGAATTATCGGCTGGACGGACAGGAGAATATTAAAGATCCGGTTGGCATGCAGGGCGTGCGCTTGGAAGTCGATGCGCATATTGTGACCGCTGCTACTCCAAACCTGAGAAACCTTGATATGGCGGTCGAGAAAGCTGAAGTCGCCATTCATAACCACACCCTATCCAGCCTCGCTGCAGCAGAAGCAGTGCTAAACCGTCAACAGAAAGAGGCTGGCACTGTCCTGCTGGATATTGGCGCAGGCACTACTAATCTGGTTGTAATCGAAGATGGTGAGGTCCAACACGTTGCTGTATTGCCTATCGGCGGCCAGCACATTACAAACGATCTTGCCATCGGGCTGAAAACTGACCTCGATATCGCCGAAGCAGTTAAGTTGCAACACGCGAGCTTAGTGAAGGATAGGCCGAGGCGTGACATTCGTATAAAGACTCATGGAGAAGAATATCTATTTAAGGCTGAAGACGTGGCGATGGTTACCGAGGCACGGGTTGAGGAGCTTTTTGAGTTCGTCAATAAAGAGTTGGTCCGCATCCATAAGGCCCATAAATTGCCCGGTGGTGTTGTGCTGGTTGGCGGCACTGCCAAATTACCAGGTTTGGCCGATTTTGCAAAGGAGCAATTACAGCTTGCCGCCCGCGTAGGCAAACTGCAGCCCTTGGGCGGTTTGGTCGATACGGTTGCTGACCCGCAATACTGCGCCGCCGTCGGGTTAATGCTGCTCGACATGCTCCTCATCCCAGAGGTGCATCACATGAATGGTGGCCGTGTTACGGATCGAACACTACACTTTTTCGATTCACTTATTCGGCGATTCAGGCGATAAAACGTCCGCGCACACGAAGTATTCGTCTGGTTAATGTGTGTTCTAATTTGTTGAACTGCTTGTTTTGCTACGATATACTGCAAATATAACGAAGATAAGAGAGGGTTAAGACAGATATGCCTCAAGTTGCACCAGCTATAGAAACGTTTGCGCGAATTAAGGTGGTGGGTGTCGGCGGCGCTGGTGGAGCGGCTGTCAATCGAATGATTGAGGCCGGTGTTGAAGGTGTTGAGTTTATTGTGGTGAACACTGATGCCCAGGCTCTCCATCACTCAAGGGCTCAGACCAAGATACATATTGGAAGAGACGAAACCCGCGGACTTGGTGCAGGTGCGGACCCTGCTGTCGGCCAGAAGGCGGCAGAAGAGTCGATCGAGGACATTAGAAAGGCGCTTGAAGGCGCCGATATGGTCTTCGTTACCATCGGTGCCGGCGGTGGAACAGGGAGCGGTGCTGGACCGATTGTTGCGCGTGCAGCAAAAGATATGGGCATTCTTGTTGTTGGTTTTGCAACGAAACCGTTCGCTTTCGAGGGTGAAAAGCGCCGGCGCAACGCAGAAATTGCCATTGAAAATCTGCGTAAATCCGTAGACACCCTGATTGTTATTCCAAATGACCGCCTGCTTCAGACTATCGACCGGCAGACGCCACTCCTGGAGGCGTTCAAGGTTGCGGATGATGTTTTGCGCCAGGGCGTACAGGGCATTTCCGACCTGATTACTGTCCATGGTCTTATTAACCTTGACTTTGCAGATGTTAAGGCGGTGATGAGTAATGCCGGCTCGGCGTTGATGGGCATCGGGCGTGCAAGCGGCGAGAATCGCGCCATTCAGGCTGCCCAGCAGGCAATCGACTCGCCGCTACTCGAAGTGTCGATCGATGGCGCACGCGGCATTCTCTTTAATGTGATTGGTGGCAACGATCTTTCGATGCATGAGATTAATACTGCCGCCGAAACGATTACCAGTGCTGCAGACCCGGATGCCAACATCATATTTGGTGCTACGATTAACCCTGAGCTTGAGGGAGAGATTATTATTACGGTTGTTGCTACCGGTTTTGATGCTTCGTACTTCACTCGGGGTGCTGGCGGTGCGCCGGCGGCCGCGCCGGCGCCGGAGCCGGTGGTTCAGACCAAGGCAGATGAAGAAATGTCAAAGATT
>CALKHY010000098.1 GCA_937988795.1 uncultured Candidatus Saccharibacteria bacterium | reverse complement strand
TTGACGGTCAAAAGGGGTTGGAGCTGGCCAAAACCAACCAGTACGACATCATCCTGCTCGACCTTATGATTCCCACCATTACTGGCATGGAAGTCCTGCGCCAGCTGCGCGGACAGGGCGCACCAAAGCTCAAGGCCAAGATCGTCATCACCACCAATCTGGAGCAACGCGAAGAACTCCGCGCCGACATCGAAGCCCAAGCCGACGCTTATCTCGTGAAGGCCGAAATTACCCCGCGCGAACTGGTCAACTTCTTAAACACCATCAAGTAAGATGAACCAAACCAACTGGTATGTCATCACGGGTGGCCCCGGGACAGGGAAAACGCGGCTCATCACCATGCTGGCGGACTTGGGCTACGGGACCGTACCAGAGGCGGCGCGCACCATCATCGATGAAGGGCTCGCAAGGGGAGAGACACTCGAGCAGATACGCGGCGACGAAACTGCCTGGCAGCACAAGATCCTTCGGCGCATTCTTGATACCGAGACTGCGCTTGACCCTAAGGCACTCCTGTTCTTTGACCGCGGCGCACACGACGGCCTGGCCTTCCTAAAGCTCAAGGGCATTATGCCTGACAGCTACTGGCAAGAACTGATCGATCACCCCAGAAAACCGTACTACAAAATGGTATTTTTGCTTGAGCCGCTGCCTGCATTCGAACACGACTACGCCCGCACCGAAAACGCCGACATTACCAAACTCCTCACCGAGCTAACCGCCGAGGTATACGCGCAATTCGGCATGGAGCCAATCCGCATCCCGTTCATGCCGCCCGAAAAACGGCTGGAGCTCATCCTGTCCCACGCCGGCCTCAAAGGTGCGCTGACTTCGGTATAATGGGACAAAATGAGCGACAAGCAGCGGCCGGAAGGAGTGAGCGTACATACCGGGTTTCCCAACCCGGCGGTCGACCAGCGTCTGCAAACGCTAGACTTTAACAGACTGCTCGTACAGCACACAGCCAGCACGTACATGTTCCGCGTGCGCGGCAACGACTGGGAAGGGGCGGGGGTCTTCGACAACGACATCGCGATCGTAGACCGCGCCCTCGACCCGCGCAAAACCGACGTCGTCATCTGGTGGGACGAGCAAGCCGGCGAGTTCGCTATCTCCAAATTTACCGATATACCCAAAACCGCCGCCCTCTGGGGCGTCGTCACTGCCACCATCCACCAATTCCGCCGGTGATTACGCCTGCGAAAACAGCACCAAGCCCGCCAGGATAAACGCCAGCCCCAACCACTGCCGCTTGCGCACGTGTTCCTTAAACATCATCACGCCCAGAATCATCATCGGCAGCACCGAGGTGCTCTTAACAGTGGTTACGTACGCCGCATTATCAGTCAGCGTCTTGCCGACATACGTACACGTCAGGTTGATCGCGAAGGTCAGGCCAATAATCAGCAAGCCAAGCCGGTGCTTATTGATGGCGTGCAGCAGGGGCTTGCCGAACGCAGGCTTCCCGGACCGCTGCCCGCGCCAGTACGCTACCGTCATCACGACAGGCACGACAGCCACAGAAGAGACCAAGTTAAAGAAAAACGGGTCGGTTTTCGCGCATGGCGGTAATCTCCATAGGCGAGTACAAGCCGCGAAGCACCACAACCACCAAAATCAACATGAGCGCCAGCTTATGCGCGGCCGTATCAACATCGTTAGGCGTCACCAAACGACGGCTGGCCAAAAAGGCGCCAAACAGAATCA
>CALKHY010000097.1 GCA_937988795.1 uncultured Candidatus Saccharibacteria bacterium | reverse complement strand
AAACTCGAGAACTTCGTCGGGTTTGTGCATCTGGCCTGTATCCTTATTCTTTTGAGGCATTTTTGAGATGGGTTCTAATATCACTCATTGCCTGGTGCACTTAAACAGTCTAAGCCCACCCAAAGCATCTACAATTTAATATTATAACATAATATATATGAAATACAAAATGCCTACTGTTCACGAATGTGGTCTATGGCAGCGTCCTTTTGCGGGTCGCGGCCGTTTTTGTAATCTTCCTCGGTCATTTTGACCTCTTTGTCCGGGCTAATACCCTTGCCGTCGATATTCTCGCCGCTTGGACGGTACCACCTGGCAACTGTCACCTTAAGCTCACTGCCGCCGGACAACTCCTTGATCTGCTGCACGCTTCCCTTACCAAAACTCTTAACGCCAAAAATGGTGGCGACCTTGTTGTCCTTGAGTGCACCGGCCACAATTTCTGACGCGCTGGCACTACCCTCGTTAATGAGCACGGCGGTGGGCACTCCCCGGAGGATGTCATTGCCGTCAGCAAATCCGGTGGAAACCACTACTCCGCCCCGCTTTTCCTGCAGTACGGTCGCGCCTTTTTTGAGCCACAGGCTCGATACATCAATAGCCGCATCCAAGAGTCCGCCGGGGTTGCCGCGCAGGTCTAATACAACTCCCTTCACACCCTTGGCTTTAAACTCTTTGGCGGCTTTGGTGGCCAGGCTGGCAGTGTCGTTATTGAACTGGATGATTTGCAGGTAGCCGATGTTGCCATCCAAGATCTCGTATTTGACGCTTGGGATCTTGATGTCGGCGCGCGTAATGGTAAATGTTAGGTCCTCTGACTTGTTCCGCAGGATGCGCAACGTCACATCGGTACCTTTCGGCCCGCGGATTTTAGTAACCGCTTCCGCCACGTTCATGCCGGCCGTGCTCTTGCCGTCGATCTCGGTGATAATGTCCTGCGGGCGTAAGCCAGCCTTGGCTGCCGGAAAGCCAGCGATTGGCGAAACGATAATAATGTTCTTGTCGGCGTCCTGGCCGAGCTCCGCACCGATGCCGCTAAAGGTGCCGTTGAGTTGGTTATTAAATTCTTGCCCTTCCTCGGCA
>CALKHY010000096.1 GCA_937988795.1 uncultured Candidatus Saccharibacteria bacterium | reverse complement strand
AAGAAAATATGAATTAATACGAATAAAAAAAGGGCGTGCTATCTTGCTTTCACGTCTTTTCAGGAACGGCCCTAGATAGAAACCAAGAAAACCATTCAGGAAGACAACGCCTGGAATAAAAATAGAAAAATGCGCGAGTAGTGTAGCCGAAGCATTGTCAAACCCTAAAATGTTCAGCGCTAGCTGCTCAAAATTTATTGAAAGATTGAGCGAAAGGCTTAGTAGAAAAAAATGCTTTGCTTCTGTTAGAAGATTATCCCGAGTGGGTAACGGCGTCCGCTGCTCTTGTTCGAGATAATACGCTCTCCATTCTTTTGCAAAGTACGCGTAACAGCAGACGTAGGTTGCGGCTAAACTAAGAGAAATTGCAGTTGCTGTGTCTACGCCGTAATTTGGGCGATAAATGGCTAAGATAAGACAAAAAACAAATACTAGGGTTTTCCATCCATTCAACGAAAATTGCGCGATGACCATATGATATGCACCGCGGTAGATAGCATAGAAAACTGAAAGTAGTGCTGTTAAGGAAACACAAACTACCCAGAAAAAAAGTGTAGTATCGGGTTTGAAATAAAATAGGCCTAGCGCAAGGATCGTGGACGTAATTAATATTCGAACCCCTAAGTATCGAGCGATGGTTCGAAGTCCCTCTGGTCTTCGAACAATTACTTGATCCAGCCCGAATATACAAATCGTAGATGCGAGTAGCAGAGTTGATTTAATGTAGGCCCATAGTGCTACTTGAGAAACTGAAAAAAATTTGGAAACGACAGCATCCACGGCGAGAAAGCTCGCCATGCCAAGGAAATAGACCAATAATGAGGGAAGCTTCAACAATAGTCGTTTCAATGCGCGGCAACTTTGAAAAAGTAAATATAAGATAAGCAGTTTTGGCTGTCGGCAGATCTCAATTTATCCAGCGAAATTCTGTAAATATTTGACTCGCTTCGCCGACTTCTACCTCAAATACAGGTAATGCGGTCTTTTTATAATAATAGCGTGATTCCCAGCCGCAGTTAAGCGCCTGTTTGATTGGAGGCGCTGTACATCTGACTGTAAACTCAACTTTGTCGCATTTTGCTCCGCTCGAGGTCTCATGCCAGGCCAAATTTGGGGATAGACGCCAGCGAAGAACTGCTTTTTCAGAGAAACCTTGAATCGTATCAGTAATACGAAGGGTGGTTTCACTCAGCTCGACTTCTCGGCGATGTGCTGCGCCGGCACCCCGGCGGCTTGGTTGAGGGCCTGCAGCAGCGCCACGGCCACGTGTCGGGCCGTGCTCTGGGCGGCCCGCTCGTCCGGTGGCAGGCCCACCACGATGCGCACCTCGATGCCGTTGGACCCATCCGAGTCGTACTGGAACCTGGTCCACACCAGACGCTCACCGCGCCAGCCGTGCCAGGTCTCCAACCGCCCGCGGTGCTGCCCGTCCGGCATCCGACCCGCCGAACAGGTGTGGTCCCGGGCGCACCAGGCCGGGTGTCCCCGCCTCACCGCGCACCCCGCAACCGCGCCTCGTCGGCCAGAGCCGCGGCGCGGGCGTCCTGCTCACGCAGCCACGCACCCACCCCGGTGAAGTCGTCGTACGGGTGCGCTTCCCGGTCGACCGTGGCGAGCACGGCGTCCACACAGGACCGATGCGCCGGACGGCCGGACCGGTCCGTCTCACTCGTCAACACCCCGCACACACACGTGCCCACCGGCGGGGCCACCGCGCGGGCCGAGCCCCACAGCGCGCTCATGCCGCCACCGCCCGCAGCTT
>CALKHY010000095.1 GCA_937988795.1 uncultured Candidatus Saccharibacteria bacterium | reverse complement strand
ATCTAGACCAGCAGGAAGTATGCGCTCGGATAGATCCAGGCCTCCCAACCGCCGTAGCGGAGAGTGTCGGTTGTCGGCGTCTGGAACCAGGTGACCAGGTTCAGGCCGATCTCTTGCATCCGTGCGCTGTCGGAGTTGACCATCAGCTGACCAACAAAGCTTGGCACGCTCAAAAATGCCACGGCAAAAATGATTGGGATAACGCCGGCACTGATGAGCTTGACCGGCAAGGTAGTTGTAATGCCGCCGTAGGTGCGGTTACCCTGCACGCGCTTGGCGTAGTTGACGGTCAGGCGTCTGGCCGCCTCGTTGAGCTTGACCACCATCCAAGTCACAAGCACGACCACGACGGCAATGATCGCCGTAAAGACAAGCGCTTCGCCATTGACATTGAAAGTGTAGTCAAAGAGCGTAAACGTACCGCCGCTGGCGAAGATGTAGGCGCCAAGCGATGCGATAATGCCCGGCAGGCTGGCGATAATACCAGCGGTAATGAGCAGTGAAATACCGTTACCGATGCTACGTTCGGTAATCTGTTCACCCAGCCACATGAGCAACATTGAGCCACCAGTGAGTGCGGCAACCATCAGCGCCCAATCCATGATGCTGGCATTTGCGGTGATATCACCTACGCCGCCATATTGCTGTGCAAAGCTCCTCACCAGGTAGATAGCACCGATAGCCTGCAGAATGGCCAGCGGGAACGTCAGGACCCGGGTGTACTGGTTAATGCGGCGCTGGCCGGATTCGCCATCCTTGCGCATAGCCTCCAGCTTGGGGATAGCCTTGGTAAGCAGCTGCATGATAATCGATGCGTTAATGTACGGACCAAGGCCGGCGATCATGATTGAGAAGTTGGCCAATGCGCCACCGGACAGGATGTTGATAAAGCTCAAAAGCTGCGGGGTGTCAGTTGAGGTAAACAGGGTCTCCAGCACCTGTTTGAGTGTCGTCGGGTCTGACAGCGGCACTGGAATGTGGGATAGTAGGCGGAAGATGAGCAGAATGCCTAAAACGGCCAAGATGCGCTTACGCATCTCAGGATGAGTCAACGACTTACCAATAATTTTCCAGTTCATAAACCTCTGTTTCCCCTCTGTCTCTTTGTATGGTTTATGAACAGTATAACAGCTTTATCTCTTCTGTCGCAAACAAAAGGCTATAAATTGGATGGATGAGGTGTCTGGGCGATTAACATGAAAAAGCGCCCCATGGAGGAGCGCTTTAATGTTGTGGTTTGGAAGTAACTGACTTTACTTCTTGGCCGCCTTCTCAGCTTTCTTTTCGGCCTTTTCGGTCTTCTTTTGGGAAGCCGGACGGGCGTTGACTGGCACCTTTTCGAAGGAGCCGCCGGCCTTCTGGATGGCCTCGAGCGCACTGGCGCTGATGGCCTGGGCCTTGACGGTAACTTTCTTGGTCACCTCACCCTTGGCGATGATCTTAACCTTGACGTACGGGCTGGTAATGAGGCCTGTCTCGGCCAGCACCTCGGCGTCTACAACCTTGCCAGCGAACTGGTCGAGTTGGCCGGTGTAGACAACCTCGGCGCGCGGACGGAAGCTCTTAAATCCTGGCAGCTTCGGCAAGCGCTGCATCAGTGGTTACTGACCACCTTCGAAGCCCGGACGCTTA
>CALKHY010000094.1 GCA_937988795.1 uncultured Candidatus Saccharibacteria bacterium | reverse complement strand
ACGACATTGCTTGTTTGTGCTCTGACGAAGCCGCTATATTGTTAAAGGATGTGTCGATCACAAGCTACGATCCTGCCACCGGCAAGCCTGACGTTAATTATGATGATGAACGGGCTTTTGTGCGCGCCAAGAACGGCCGCATGGACGCCATCAACGTAGACTTTAGCTACCTGGGTAATGACCTGCCCGACGAGCAAAAGGCGTTAGAGCGCACCAACCAGGCGCAGAAAGAGGGTGGCACATACGGTGTCTCGTGGCGTATTTCGGATGACTTGCTTGGCGTCGAAATAGCGACCGGTTGGGTGGAGAGAAGCCGGTTTGTCAGGAACCATTTCGGCGCATACACGTACGGCGCTTCGGGCATGATGTGGCGCAATAACTATTTTGCGTACAACGACGTATACGGTCTTGACCCACACGACGACAGCAACAATGCATTAGTTGAGCACAACGTTTTTGCCTACAATGGCAAGCATGGTTTCATCGTTTCCAAGCGCTGCAATTACAACATAATCCGCAATAACACCTCGATCGGCAACAAACTACACGGGTTTATGTTGCACCAGGATTCCGACTATAACATCATAGAAAATAACGTATCTTACGACAACGTTGACAACTATGTCATCTACGCGTCCGATTACAATACAATCCGCAGCAATGTAAGCTACAATGCGCGTTCAAGCCACGTACGAGTTAACGCTGAGGCCCGCAACAGTTTCATCACGGGCAACATGCTTCTTGGCGGCCGCCGCGGCGTGTACGTGTATGGCCAGACCAATAACGTTTATGTGAGCGGCAACACCATACATGTTGGCAAAGAGGCGTTGATGACCGAAGGTGCACGTAATATATTCTTTGCCAACAACGTTATCGACTCCTTGGCATACAAGATTGCTGATGGTGACCGTCTGATTTTTGGCCCCAACACTATTCGGCCGGAGGAGCCCGTTATACCGTCTAAGGCGCCGCTACCCAAGGAATTTACGGCAGCTCGTGTAGACTAATCTCGATCTTTTTCTACGAGATCTGCTTCGAATGCCTCGATGCCTTTGAGGTCCTGGGTGTAGGTGGTGGTGTCGGGGAGGTCGAGGGTCATGATGCGGTGCCAGATGGCTTCGGCGAGTTTGCGGACGTGCTGGTACTCTTCTTCTTTGTAGTCGAGGTGGAGCTCCTGGATTTTGCCGTGTTCGTCGGGCTCGACGAACTCCAGGTACGCATCAACCACCTTGTAGCCGGCAAAGGTGTGCGAACCTTCCACGAGCGCTTTATAGAAGTATAGCTGCTGGCGGTTTTTGTGCAGGTTGTACTCGCGCAGCCAGCGGGTGTGGCTGCGGCCGGTCTTGTAGTCGACGATGGTGATTTCTTTGGTCTGCCTGTTAACGATGAGTTTGTCGATTTTGCCGCCCAGGTGGGCGTCGCCGATAAAGACGCCTTCGTTCCGAAAGCTGTACTCCACGATGTTTTCGGGCGCGATGGTGTGGGCGCGCTGCTCGAGGTACGCCGCGAGCGCGTCCTTGCCCCGCTCCAGGAATAGCCGGAAGTCGAGTTCGGTCAGACGCTTGGTTTCCAGGCGTTGGGCAAGGGTTTGGTGTGCAGCGTCGAGCGTTGGCAGCCGGCCGTTGAGCTTGGCGTAGGTGTGGATCCATTCCAGCGTTTCGTGCATGGCGTTGCCGTACTGCAAATCCGGTCGTGGTGCCTGCGGGAAGTTGAGGATTCTAAGCAAGAAGAACGACTGCGGGCCGCAGTGCATAAAGTCCACGAAGTCGCTGATGTGCGTGGCGCTGAGGCGGAAGTTCTTGAGCCGGTCCATGAGGAGTGCCTGCATGTCGGCGTTTTTGAGCGCGGTTTCGTGGCGTTGCTGCCAGTAGGCGGCAAGCTCAGTGGTTGGCTCGGGTACGCCGTCTTCGGCAGGCAGCACGGTTTGCTTGCCCTCAGGTAAAAGCGGGCTGATAATCTCCCCTGCCTCGTTCGGCGTTTCGTTGAGATATTTGAGCCGGGTCATGGTTTTACCGGCAAAGTTCTGCGTGTAGCCCACGAGGTAGAGCTGGTGCTTAGCGCGGGTGACGGCGACGTACAGCAGGCGTAATCTCTCATCTTCTGTTGTGCCGGCGTAGCTGATGTATTGGAGGTTGGGCGGCAGGACGATGCGGGCGCCGATGTTGCGGGCTTTCGACCCCCACGCCTCGTCGTTGGTTTCGATGATAAAGACAACCTTGAACTCCATGCCTTTGGCCTTGTAGGCGGTCATGAGTTGGACGGCGTTGGTGCCGCTGGCGTAGGGGTTGGTGTTGAGGATTTTGATGTCAGCGTCGCGATGGGCCTGCACGAACTCGACAAAGTGGCGGAGCGTCAGATGCTCGTCGCCATCCGTGTGGTATTCACGCAGCCGCGCCCGCAGCACGATCAGGTTGTTGAGTGTACTCCAGAAATCTGCATTCAACTTCTCTTCTTCTGTTGTTAACGCCTCATTGTCTTTTGGTGTTTCGTGTATCGTATCTCGTGTATCGAGTTCACCAAAGTAATGTTCATAGTACGGTGATTTGAAAGCCGGTACATCCGGCTCGTTGAGCTTCAGCGCATGCGTGCCGATGAGGTAGTCCAGCATGGTTTCGAGCGTTTCAGCATCGCTCAGTTGGCTTAAGCGGATAAAGAACAGCGCGATGGGCCTGAGTTTCTCGTCTTTTAAGAGTTCGTTTGTCCAGTCTTCACGGCTATCGACAGTCTGCCAGCTAAGTCGCCATATAGTACTAGTAGGAAGTTGCCAGAAGCCGAAGCTGAGGACTTGGGGCCAGAGCGAGTTGGCGCGGACGTGTTCGCCTTTTGCCAGGGCGAGGGTGAGCTCTGCCATGCGCAAGAGCTGGTTGACGGCCGGGTCGTCCAGTACGTTTTCGCGCTTTTCGTAGCGGACCGGGATGTTTTCCTGCGTAAGGAATGGGACGAGCGGCTCGAGGTGGCGGTGTTTGGGCGCGAGGACGGCGATTTCTTCGGGCTCAATGCCCTGTTCGATCAACTCGCGGATGCGGCGGGTGACCCAGGCGTATTGCATGACGTCGCTCTGGGCCTCCCTTCTCTCTATAATTGCCTCTTTGGGCAGGTTTTTAGCCTTGGCAGTCAGGACTTTTTCGATTGCCGGGAAGTGGTGGTGCAGGCGCTCTTCGATCTGTTCGGCAATGCCGCGGGCGGTGTGCAAAATATCCGGATGCGAGCGGTAGTTTTCGGTAAGCGGAATGACTACCACGTCGCGGTACATCTCCTTAAACTGCAGCATGTGCGAGTAGTTGGCGCCCTGGAAGGCGTAGATGGCCTGGTCGTCGTCGCCTACGGCCAGAACGTTGGGCCGACCCTCGTTGACGGGGTTGTCGGTGAGGAGCTGGACGATTCTGAGCTGTGCTTCGTTGGTGTCCTGGAACTCGTCGAGCAGGATGTATTGGTACTGTTCTTGGAGCGTGTACTTAAGGTCATGGTTGGTTTCGAGTGCGTGGACGGCGCGCAGGATCATGTCGTCGTAGTCAAAGAGGCCGCGGGCTTTGAGTTCGATGAGATATTGTTCGTAGATTTCGGCCGCGGCAATGATCTTTTGGTTGGTGCGCTGGCCGTCGGCGATAAAGTCGCCGTTTTCGTCCTTGGCGAGCCAGGCATTCTTCCAGGCGGTGAGCGAAGTGGTTTTGCCCGACTCTTCGGCAGCTGCTACAGCTTCCTCCAGGCTTTCGATAAATAACTTCGAGAGTGACACGTACGTTTCCTCGACTTCACTGCCGTCATTCCCGCGAAAGCGGGAATCCAGTTTGGTCAACAATTCTGCAAATAGCGGGATTGCTTTTTTGTCTATCCGTGCCACGCCGCGTAAGCTTTCGCGAATAATGGGATTGGCGGCCTGGATGAACTTAAGGTTGTCGTTTGCAATATTCTTAAGGTCGCTTGGCGCGAGCAGCGCGCGCTTGGCATCAGACACCACGGTTTTAATGTCTTCCAGATATGCTTCGGAATATTTGAGCGGGTTGCTGTATGGCAACTGCTGGATAATCTCGCGGAAGATGCGGTCGATGGTCAGGTCGTCCGCCGGCTCCAGCTCAGCCTGGTCGGTAAAGTATTCGGGAAAGCGTTTAATCAGGTCGCTCCCAAAGGCGTGGTAGGTGCTGATGGTCACATCATACGCCGCCTGTCCAATAAGGCCGCTTAAACGCTCCTGCATGGTTTGCGCAGCACTGTCGGTAAATGTCAGACACAAGATGTTTTCTGGCAAGGTGTCGGTGGTGGCCAGAATGTGCGCGATACGGGTAGTTAAAAGCTGTGTTTTGCCCGTTCCCGGCCCGGCAATCACCAGCACCGGTCCGTCAATGGTCTCGACGGCTTTCCTTTGGTTTTCATTCAGGCCAGCTAGTGCCTCCCGGTAACTCGTCATACTGGTATTGTACACGTGCTACAATATTTTTATGAATGATAAGAACGACCAGCTTGCCGTAGCGACCAAAGAGGATATACAGAACGTTCTTCAAGCGATTGTTGGCATTGACAAGAAAGTCGACAATCTCGATAAAAGAGTCGATAACCTAGATAAGAAAGTCGACAATCTCGATAAAAGGGTTGACAATCTCGATAAAAGGGTTGATAGCTTAGACAAGAAGGTCGATAACCTTGACGAAAGATTTAACCGTCTGGACAAGAAAGTCGACCATATTGATAAAAGAGTTGATCACCTGGAGCAGAAGGTCAACGATCTTGAGCAGAAGACTGACGATCGGATTGACGACGTGCTTGGTGTGTTGGACGTGATGATGGCCAGGATTGATGAGCGGTTCCTAGGCGTTGAAGGCGAACAGACAAAGATGCAGGTACAAATTCAGAGCATTTTGGACCATTTAGACAGCATTGAGAAGCGGTTGGAGATTTCCGAAGATGAACGTCTGGTTATGGCGCACCAGCTGACGCGCTTGCATGACTGGGTGGAACGTGCGGCAAAGCGTATCAATGTCGAATTTATACATTGACATAATGACAGAAGAAAACGAAGCATTGCCCTGTAGCGAAAAGCTGGCGTTTGATACGTACAAAGAAGCCGAAGCTGCGGCAATTGTGGCCGAATATCAACATGGCACCAAATTAAGGCCGTACGAGTGCCGGCACTGTGGGCTATGGCATCTTACCAGTGTATAGGGGGTGTTCATGGAATATACAGTGGTTATCGAAAAGCCGTTTAAAGCAAGGCAGGGGTTGGTTGCACCTGTGCGCCACGCCCTCGGACTGCCGCCTGCTATGCCGGCAGAGGGATTTCAATCGGTGCTGCGAATCGGCATAGTCTTTGGCGAAGAGCAATTAACAGATCGTGGCTGGTTTGTTGATACCGATGCTGTCGATCGAGTCGTCGCTGACATGTGCAACCAGCTTGAAAGTGATGTATGGACAAACCTGTTCAAGTTTCGTCCAACGTACGAGTTGGTGGCTCGTTGGATTTTTGAGCGTTTAGCCGGCGATGTGTCGCAGCTTGCTTTCGTAGAGCTGGAAAATCAAACGATGGGCGTAACGACCCGCTACCAGAAATCTTAGGCGGTAGTTTCTTTAGGCTGCTTTTGGGTTTTGGGCGGCGCAGTCGGGACATTTGAGTTCGTCAACGGATAGAGCACGGACGAGTTGGGCTGCGGCTTTGTGCCAGGGCAGCAGGTCGTGGAAGCCGATGAGGTCGGCACCGACGCGGAGCAGCCAGCCGAGCAAGCCGCCAAAGTGTAAGGGGCCCCATTCCACGACTGCCCAGTACGGGCCGACGGGGATGACGCTCACTGGCTTCTTGGGGCGGTATTCTTTGGGCTGTTTGCCGTTGAGTTCTGCCAGAATGTTCCTGGCAACGAATTTGCCGTCGTGCAGCGCGGTCTGGGCCATACCGCTGAATGGCGTGTTGGCGTTGTCGCCGAGGACGTAGATGCCCGGCTCGGCCTCGAGGTATTCGTTGACCTCTACCTTGCCGCGGTCGGTCAGCTTAAAGTTGTTCTCTTTGTAGAACGGGTTGTTGGATACGCCTGCGGTCCAGACGACGGTCTGGCTTTTTAGCGTTTTATCGCCGAAGGTCAGGCTGTTCGCGTCCTGCTTTTTGACGGCAGCATTCAAGTAAACCTTGATTCCCAGCCGCTTGAGGCGCTTTTCCACTTTTTTGCCTACACTCTTGTGCGAACGCGGCAACAGCCCGGGCATAGCTTCGATCACACTGACGTTGATCTTGCCAGCGGCGTTGTGCTCCAGCTTGATTTTATGCAGATATTCGACGAGCGCGCCGGCCAACTCCAGGCCGGTCGGGCCGCCACCGATGATGATGTAGTTGTCGTCCATACGGCCGTTTTTGCTCACATAGTCGTGCAGGTGCTGGCGGAAGCGCATAGCCTGCTCGTTGGACTTGATACCGAACGAGTATTTGTCCAGGCCTTCAATGCCGAAATAGTTGGTGACGCTGCCGAGGGATAGAATGAGTTTGTCGAACGGCAACACCTGGCCGCCCTTAGTGACAATGGCTCTTTTTTCGCGGTCGAGCTTGACAGCTATGTCATGAACGAAGTTGGCGTCGCCCAAGATATCCTGAATCGGAATGTTCGCGCCAGCGTCCCAGCCGCCGGTAGCAGTATGGTACAAGCCCGGATAGTACCGGAAGCGGTCGTTATCCGAAACGACTGTCAGTGCTATGTTTTTAGATTTTTTTAATTCTAGTGCAGCTTTGATACCGCCAAAGCCGCCGCCCACAATAAGGACGCGTGTTTTTTTATTGCTCATGCCTAGCATTATATAGTAGCAAGTAGCACGTAGTAAGTAGTAAGGGGAAAAAGGAATAGCCGAAGGCTGCCAATAATTGCCGGCCTAAAGGCCGGCATCCATTGTGCTTACTACTAGCTACTAACTACTTGCTACCAATAATCCGCTGGTTGGCGGCCAGCCAGGCCTCGGTAGTGCCGCAGTCCAGGTACTCGCCCTTAGCGCGGATAACTGCCATGTCGTTGCCGGCGTTCACGTAGTCGTTGATGGCGTCAACGAGGTAGTGTTCGCCTTCAAAATGTTGCTCGATGTTTTTGTCGACAAATGTAAAGATGGCCGGGTCAAACAGGTATGAGCCAGGATTGACGAGGTTGGTCGACACCTGCTCCGGCGATGGTTTTTCGATAATGCCTTTGTAGAATTCTTTGCCGTCGCGCTCTTCGGTAAGAACCATGCCGTATTTGTGAATCTCTTCCTTCGGCACTTCGTTCACAAGGATGGCGCTCGGCGTGCCAGCCTTTTCGGCTTGTTCCAGAAAGTCGGCAAGCTCGGACGTGCCATCTTCGCGGTAGAAGAACGCGTCGCCGTTGAGTACTAGTACTTTTTCGTCCGGCTTGATCAGGTGACGCGACAGCCAGACGGGCGTGGCAGTGCCGTACGGCTGGTGCTGGTCCTGGACGACGTAGTGGAAGCGGGCTTTTTTAACGAGGTGGCGGATTTCCTCCAGCTCGTCGAGCTTACCCTTGTCTTCCAGGTACTCTTCCAGAATCTGGTTGTGGCCGTAGTAGCGTTTGACTTGGTCAAACTCTTCGCCGACGACAAGAATGAATTCATTGATGCCGGCACGGATGCAGTCCTCGACAATATAGTCAACAACCGGGCGGTTGCCAACCGGCAGCATGCACTTTTCGAGTGCCTTGGTGATAGGTAACCGGCGCGTACCATACCCAGCCATCATGATGATGGCTTTATTGATATTCATTTTATTTATTTTACCACGTTTTTGTGCGAGTTGCAGTATTCTTGCCGCTACCTTTTCAGGGTTGTGACGGATAAGTGTGCGCCGCTTACTCCCATCGGCTACAAAGTCGTCTCCTATGGCAATATAGTGCTGCTTAGATAGCATGGCTTCATCAAACGGTACCCAGGTGCGATCTTCTTCCTTGTAGCGTTTGAGGAGTTCTGGTGCGGGCTCGTGCGTGTTGTAGAGCACGTAGTCCAGCTGCACTTTATTGCCCAAAAACCGTTCGATTTCCGTGGCGTAATCGTGCACGGCAAAGCCGTCGGTTTGGCCATGCTCACTCACCAGGTTGCAGACGAATACTTTTCGTGCGCGAGACCACCTAAGCGCTTCGGCCACGCCCTCCACTACCAGCGCTGCCGCAATTGATCCATACAAGCTGCCGGGCGCAATAACAACCATATCGGCGTCGAGAATCGCTGTTTTGGCTTCCGGCGTGATGCGCGCCGCAGGTTCCAGGCGTACCGTGGGGTGCGGACGCGTAAAGACTACCCCCTTATCCAGTTCGGCTTCGCCACGGATGATACGGTCGCCGTCTTCCAGAACCAGCGTTACCTTGTCGAGGGTGATTGGTAAAACCTGCCCCTGGATGCTGAGCAGCCTGCTCGCGAGTTGTACGGCGTGGGCAAAGTTGTCGCTCATCTTTTCGACCGTGGCCAAAAACAGATTGCCGAACGAGTGGCCGGCCAAGCCGCCATCGTTAAAACGGTAGTCAAACAGATTGCGCAGCTCGGGTGTGCGCGCCAGCGCCACGAGCGCCTTACGCACGTCGCCGGGCGGCAGCACGCCATATTCGTCGCGCAACATGCCGGTTGAACCGCCGTCGTCTGCCATGCACACCAGCGCTGTCAGATTCGGTGTGTAATTCTTCAGTCCGCTCAGTATCTCAAACGAGCCGGTTCCGCCGCCAATAACAACGATCTTTGGATCTTTCATGTCACGCTATTTTACATCCTAAACTACCAGACTGCCAGCATAGCGGTTGTTAAAATTTTGACACAAAACAAATTAATATCGCTCTGCCAACACATAGTCATCTACCGGTTGGCACTTTCCCAGAGGAGTTCAAAGATGCTGCGCTGGGTTTTGACGAGTTCGGCGTTTTCGATTTCTACGCCCACCACTTCGCCATGTTTCCAGTACGCCACAGCGAATACGTTGTTGTAGATGGTGATGTCGCCGGATATGTACAGCTTGTCTTTGCTGATAACCCTGGTGTGTTGGTATTTTTTGCGCAGCTCATGTATGTCGCCATCTTCTGTCTTTAGGTATTTCGTCACAATTTCGGGATTAGTTATGACTCGGTCTTCGATGCCTCGTTTGACGATTTCTTCGACGTGTTTTTTGGTAAAGTTTTTGCCTACGACCTCTACCCTGCCGAAACGATATGTTCCTTACCGCGCAGCGAGTTCCACATCATCTGGCGGAAACCTTGCGGGCCATAGAAATAGCGCACCTCTGTGTTTGCTGGCACAGCCAGGGTATGTGCCAGGCTTGCTTCTAGCGTTGTTAGTTTTTCCTGCAATTCATCCAGTCGCGCCTTCTGTTTGTCGAGCGAGGTCTGGAGGATGCTAAGCGGATAGGCCTTGAGCTTTTGACTTTTAAAGGTGACGATTTTTGCACCAGCCCCTTTTCGGCCAGTTTGACTGCATTGTCGTATACCGACGTGCGTGGCAAATCCAGGTCTCGCGCGATTTCCAGAATGGTCTTGGGCTGCTTACTTAAAAGATGCAAGTAAATGGCCGCTTCGGTGCAGTAGTGCTGTTGTCCAAAACGGACACAACGTGGCGCTGCTGTAAAACTGTGATTACAATGGATAGACATAAGGAGATAGATATGCCGCTTATCCGTTGTGACTATTCTAAAGAGTTGGTAAATGACGAGGTGTTGCGCCAGCTCAACCGTGCTGTGTATGAAGCGAGCGCCGAACTTTGCAGATATAGCGAAGAGGATGCCCGTAATAAGATCTCGATATTCAACACGCCGTTTGGCGAGTTCGATCATTCAACGGCCGCAGCCGAGATAGAAATTCGCGTGCGGTTGGCTGAGTTTGACCGCCCGCCAAAAAGCCGCGAGGAGGTGCGCAAGGAGTGGCTGGAGCGCTACCAGGCGGGATTGATCCCGCTGGCGCGCAAGGCCGGTCTCGCCGCACCAATTATTCTGACGGTGACGCTTGAAGACTGGGAGGTGGTTGTAATCACCGGCGAAGGAGTGCACCCAAATGCAGAAGAATAGTGCGACACTACCCGCAGATTTTCTATATAGTTTGCAAGTCGCCAGTGTTGTTTCAAACACGGACGTTTTTTAGGTTTTCTTTCCGGCGATAGGTGGCCACGGTGTTGTCGCAGATGCCAGTCGGGTTTTGGGTGGACAACATGGGCAGTGTATGTCGCAGCAGCTGTTTGTGTAATATGATTTGGATCACTTGCTATTAGCCAGTTTTAAGCTTAAGCTTAGGGTATGGATGAGTTTAAGCGGAAGTTAATAGCCGCAGGTTTTAAAGGTGAAATTAAAGACGACGACAAGACGCTCGAATTCTATAGCCACGACGCGTCGATGTTTGAGATTAAGCCACAGCTGGTGGTGATGCCAAAAGATAGCAAAGATGTACAGAAGCTCGTCAAGCTGGTGGCCGAAAATAAAGAAAAGATGCCGGAGCTATCGATAACCGCCCGCTCGGCTGGCACCGACATGTCCGGCGGCGCAATCAACGACTCTATCATCGTTGACTTTAGTAAGCACTTTAACAAGATTGAGCGCATTACCTCTAAGCAAATCCAAACGCAGCCAGGCGTATACTACCGCGATTTTTACGCAACGAGCCGCAAGCACGGCACACTGATGCCAACTTACCCTGCTTCCAAGGATCTCTGTACCGTTGGCGGCATGGTAGCCAACAATTCCGGCGGCGAAAAGTCCATCGAGTTTGGTAAGACCGAAGATTTCGTGGATGAACTGAAGGTTGTATTCGCGGACGGCGTGGAGCGAGTTGTCAAACCCATTACCCGGGCTGAGCTGGTCAAAAAAATGGCTCAAAAAGACTTTGAGGGCAAAGTCTACCGGGAAATTTTTGAGCTGTGCGAAAAGCATTACGACGAGATCAAAGCCGCCAAGCCCCAAGTCAGCAAAGACTCGACCGGCTACCACCTCTGGAATGTGTGGGACCGCGAGAAAGGCATTTTTGATCTAACCCAACTAATCGTGGGCAGCCAGGGCACACTCGGCTTGGTGACGGATATTACCTTCCGCGTCGTGCCGGCCCGCGAACAAGAAGGAATGCTCGTTCTCTTTATGAAGGATATGAATAAGCTTGGCGAGGTTATCGAAAAGGTAGTCGCGGCTAAGCCGTCGCGTTTTGAGTCATTTGATGATACCACGTTGTGGCTCTCTATTCGCTTTATGCCAAGTTTCCTGAAGCTCTTGGGCTGGAAGAAGTTTTTGCGGCTGCTCATCAGCCTTATCCCCGACGGTATACTGCTGCTTAGGGGCATCCCGAAATTGATACTGCTTATTACGTTTAAGGGCAGTTCCGAGGAAGAAATCCGCGAGAAAATACACAGCCTGCACCGCTCGCTTGCCAAGTATAAAGCCCGGTACGAAATTAACGGGTTTGAGGAAGCCGTCACCGAAGGTAAAAGCGAAAAGTTCTGGCTCATGCGCCGCTATAGCTTCCAGCTGCTTCGCAGCAAGGTGAAGGACAAGCACACTGCTCCGTTCATTGACGACCTGGTGGTGGCGCCAAAATATTTGCCGGAATTTCTGCCCAGGCTTCGCAAGATTGTCAAAAAATACAAGCTATTCGCAACTATCGCCGGCCATATGGGCGACGGCAACTTCCATATCATACCGCTCATGAAGTTGGAGGACCCAAAAGATCGGGCCAAGATCCTTCCGGCAATGGAAGAAGTTAATACCCTTGTGCTGCGGTACAAAGGTTCACTTTCCGGCGAACATAATGACGGCCTGGTGCGCGGCCCCTGGCTGGAAGAGATGTACGGCAAGAAAGTTTTAGGCTACTTTAAGCGAGTGAAAGAAATCATGGACCCGCAAAACATCTTTAACCCGCACAAGAAAGCTGACGCCGATTGGGACTACAGCTTCTCGCGCATCCGCAAGAGTTTCTAGTTGGTACTGTTTGTACGTTTCTGTGGATAGCTACTTTGCGGCGGGGCAACGTGTGCTACAATGCTCGCGCCATGGATGACAGTGTTACTACAAAACAGGGCTTACAAAATCTCGGCAAAGAGCTGCGGGACGAAATGTCCAGGCAGCTCACAGCTTTAACAGAGCTGGTTGCTGCTGGTTTTGAAACAATGGACGAACGCTTCGATCGGTTGGAAACGCGGGCGGATAAGCTGGAGGAGCGCTTGAAGCGGCTGGAGACCCGCATGAATCGCGTGGAGCGGCAGTTGCGCGACCTGTCCGGCCAGGTTGACCAGCTTGATGGCCGTGTTTCGGCGTTGCAGGCAGATGTCGTTGCACTGTATCGCATGAACGGCGAAACCCGGCACCAGTTTGCTGCCAGGCTCAAAAATCTGCCCGAACACGACCGCCGTCTCAAGCAGCTTGAAGCTTTTGCGGCTGACGCTGTCCGGCGCTTGGGGGTTGAATTTTCTTAATACACCCCATATGTGAGTTAATTCATGCTGTTTGAGGGTTTGCGCTTATGGTACAATGAGCGTAAACAGGGGAGAGACACTTTCCATGGGGGAGAACAACAATGAACGCTGAACTTGCGGTACTACTGGTGATTTTGGCCGCGTTTAGCGTGTATAACGTGCTCAGCGGCATGGAGTTGGGCGTGGCGTTGATGCGGCTGGGACCCAGGCTGGCGCCGGTGCTGCCGTCGAAACGGGTGTTCACGCCGAGGTGGGAGCTCACGAACATTCTGCTTATTGCGGGCGCGGCCGGATTGACGATGCGGTTTGGCGATGCAACCGCAGACATTGCAGAGGCGACATGGCCAGTGCTGGCTGTGGGCCTGCTGGCGCTGCTCTTGCGCGCTGGGGGTCTGATGTATCTGTTCGCATCAGATCGGAAGAGC
>CALKHY010000093.1 GCA_937988795.1 uncultured Candidatus Saccharibacteria bacterium | reverse complement strand
GCTCTTCCGATCTCCCGGTTGCTCGTCGACTTTAATACACAGACCATAACGATCAGCGGTTCGGCAACATCACTGGAAGTCGTGAACACCTACACGGACACGCTTAAGTTCGCCACGTATCACACCGAGAATGACCGCGAGACAGAAGTTCAAGCATTTTCAGATGTTGTACTGTCGGCTTTCGGCCGGGACGTGAAGGGTGCGTCGTATACGATCACCCTGACGTTCGATCCGGTTATCTTTGACAACACGCAAGAGGTAACGCTGACGGTTCCGAACAAGATCACAACCCGCTCGCAAACCGAGCAGCCGGATGCTTTATTCCAGGAACAGGCGGAGGAGCTGTAAGGTATGGCACGCACGACTTCACTGACCAAGCGATCGCTCATCAATAAGGCGAACAGCACGATTGTCGCCACTACTGCGCTGGCTGCGTTCGTAGTAGTGTTCGCGCTGGTGGCCGGCAACTCGCTGGTTGGCCAGATCGCTTACCAAAACCGGGTGATCAATGCTAAGAAGCAAGCACTGAACACTTTGAAGGCCGACCTGCAGGTGCGCGACAGCCTGGTTGAATCTTACGAAGAATTCGTGGCCGACGAGGTAAATGTCCTCGGTGGTGTTGCCAAGGGTACTGGCGAGCGCGACGGTGATAACGCCAAGCTGGTGCTCGATGCACTGCCCAGCAAATACGACTTCCCGGCATTAACCACGAGTCTCGAAAAGATAATTACCGACCAACACCTCGGCATCGTGTCCATTGCCGGAACCGACCAGGAGGTTGACCAGGCAGGGAACCAGACCAGCCCCAACCCGGTACCGGTAGCAATGCCGTTCCAGATCCAGGTGAACGGTTCGTACACCGCTATACAGGGACTTGTTGACATGTTGTATCGGTCTATCCGTCCGTTCCAGATTGGTACCATTGAGTTGTCGGGCGACGAAAACAGCATGACGGCCGCCATAAGCGCACAGACGTACTACCAGCCAGAGAAAAGCCTGGACATAACACAGGAGGTGGTTCGATGAAACAGAAAGATCTCGCCCTGATCCTTGTGGTAGTGTTCGCGAGCGCGGTTCTGTCGCTGATATTGTCGCGCCTGATTTTCGGGTCGCCGCAGAACAGACAACAAACTGTCGAAAAGGTGGATGTCATTACGGCGGAATTTGTCCAGCCTGCGCGTAAATATTTCAACGCAGAGGCAATAAACCCAACCAAACCGATTAAGATTGGCAACGACAGCAATCCTAATCCATTTAACCCGCAACCTCAGTAGGCGGAGGAGTATACGCCGTGAGTGTGTTATCTGCTGACGCACAGAAGCAGGTCGAAGATATCCTGGTTGCTGACGGCGTGCTAAGTGCTGAGCAACTAGCGTATTTAAAGGAGAAGGCGAACCGGGAAGGTACGCCACTTCTCAGTTTGCTCGTGAACTCCGGCAAGGTCGACGAGGAGGCGCTGACTAAGGCTATCGCCCAGGTGAATAAGGTGCCGTACGTTAACCTCAGTAACGCCCACATTGACCCGAACGTTCTCAAACTCTTGCCGCAAGAGGTAGCCAGCCGCTACATGGCAGTGCCGCTCGGTGAAATGCAGAACCGTCTGGTAGTGGCTATGCTGGATGCGGGTAACGTGCAGGCCGTGGATTTCTTAAGCAACAAGATTGGCCGGCCACTGAAGGTCTATGCCGCTTCCGAGGCTGGAATCCGGCACGTGCTCCGGCAGTATCAGGCTGATATATCCGACGCGGTGGTTGGCGAGATTGGTAATATGGCCGGCATTGCGCCTAACGAGGCTGTTCCGGAGACTGCCGGCACAACAAAAACGATCAAGACGATCGTGCAGGATTCGCCCATCAGCAAGGCGCTGTCCACCATCCTGGAGTATGCCGCCAAGAATGGCGCTAGCGACGTGCATATCGAGCCGCTTCAGAATGCGCTCAAGATCCGCTGTCGTATAGACGGCCTGCTTCGGGAAATCTTGCGGCTGCCTAAAAGTACTGAACCCCCGCTTGTGTCGCGCATCAAAATTCTGGCAAACCTCAAGATCGACGAGCATCGCATTCCGCAGGATGGCGAGTTCAGTATTAATGTTGCAGGCAAAGATATCGACCTTCGTGTCGCCATCAGTCCGACAGTCTGGGGCGAGCAGGTAGTTATCCGTTTGCTCGACAAAAGTGGCACCAGCATTAAGCTCGAGGAGATGGGATACACCGGCCGCGCGCTGCGTATCATCCGCGAAAGTATCAAGAATACCAGCGGCATGATTCTGACGTCCGGACCGACCGGTTCGGGTAAGTCGACCTCGCTCTACGCGCTGTTACAAGAGATAAAAGACGACACGATCAACATCGTCACACTTGAAGACCCGGTGGAATACAAGATGCCGGGCATCAACCAGATTCAGGTGAACGCCGACGTCGGTCTGACGTTTGGCAGTGGCCTCCGTTCCATCCTCCGCCAGGATCCCGATGTCGTGATGGTTGGAGAGATTCGCGATAAGGAGACTGCCGAGCTTGCCGTGCAGGCGGCCCTGACTGGCCACCTGGTATTCAGCACGCTGCACACCAACTCGGCTGCGGGCATCCTGCCGCGTCTCCTCGATATGGGCATTGAGCCGTTCTTGATCGCCAGTACCGTCCGTACAGTGATCGGCCAGCGCTTGGTGCGCCGCATCGGCCCTAAGAAGGAGTCGTATCAGTCCGACAAGGTGGAAACAGAGGCTATCGACCAGACCGTCGGCCATTTGTTGCCTAAAACCAAGGAAGAGGTTGCTAAAGTATGCGAGGATCTCGGGCGCAAGACCTTGCCACTGGCCAACCAAAACGCTTATACTTTATTCAAGGGTGCGGATAGTCCCGAGGCGCCTGGTGGCTATAAAGGCCGTATAGGTATTTACGAGGTCTTTAGTGTCACCGAGGAGATTCAGGAATTAATCCTGAAACACGCGCCAAGTAGCGAGATTCAGAAGGTGGCTGAGGAGCAGGGGATGATCACTATGCGACAGGACGGCTACCTGAAGGCGCTGGAGGGCTATACGACGCTAACGGAGGTCAACAGAGTTGCTAGCGCGGGGAGCGTGTAAAGTTTAAGGAAACGGATGGGGTAAGATGCAAGGTCAACCACGAATAGAAGTACTTCTGGAAGAAGTTATCAAGAGAAAAGCATCAGATTTACACCTGCAAGTGGGCCTGCCGCCGATAATTCGTGTGGATGGGACGCTTACACCAGTTCCCGGCGCTGATGTTTTGAGCGACGAAGCAGTCGAGACCCTGATCTTCGCGATTCTGGACGAGGATCAAAAACAAATTCTGCTTAAAGACAAAGAGTTCGACTTTAGCTTTGCCTTCGGCGATCTTGCGCGGTTCCGCGTGAACGCGTTTCACGAGCGCGGCAATCTGGCTGCAGCTCTTAGACTCATCAGTAACGAAATTAAAACGATCGAGCAGCTGGGCCTGCCGCCGATTGTCAACAAGTTTGCGGATTACCCGCGCGGGCTCGTGCTCGTGACCGGTCCGACCGGTTCCGGTAAGTCAACTACGCTCGCTGCGCTAATCAACAAGATTAACAACGAACGCGCCGCGCACATCATTACGATCGAAGACCCGATCGAATACACGCACCGTTCCAAGAAGTCGGTGATCGTGCAGCGCGAAGTGCACTACGACACTTACAGCTTCTCGGCCGCACTGCGCAGCGCCCTGCGCGAAGATCCGGACGTGGTGCTAATCGGTGAGATGCGCGACCTCGAGACCATTGCCTCAGCCATCACCATTGCCGAAACCGGCCACCTGGTGTTTGCTACGCTGCACACCAACTCGGCCAGCCAAAGTATCGACCGTATGATCGACGTCTTCCCGCCGCATCAGCAGCCGCAGATCCGATCGCAGCTGTCTAACATCCTGATGGCTATCGTGTCGCAGCGCCTGGTGCCGGCCATCGGCGGCGGACGCGTGGCGGCAGCCGAAATTCTGGTAGCAACGCCGGCGGTGCGCAACATCATCCGCGAAGGTAAGACGCACCAGCTCGAGGCCGTCATTCAGACCGGTGCCGAATTCGGCATGCAATCAATGGATAAGACGCTCGTCAACCTTATTCACAACGGCACTATCAGCTACGATGACGCGCGGATGGTGGCGGTTGACCAGGACGAGCTGGACCGTCTGATGAGGGGATAAATGAGAGCTGAAAGTCCGCAGTTGCAAGTCCTTGGCAATCGGGTTCATAGCTCTCAGCTAATAGTTATCAGTTTATTGCGTGACGGAGTAGGGCAATGCTGACTTACCGTTATACAGCGCGTGACCCAAGCACCGGCCAGTATGTGAAGGCCGAGGTACAGGCTGAGGATGAACGGGCGGCCAGCAAGCTGATTACCAAAGAAGGCCTGGTTCCGATCGAAATTAAGTTGGCCGAAAAAGGAGCCGGTGGGTTTGGTGGTCGATTTAACCGTGTTAAGACGAAGGATAAGGTTATTTTTTCCCGTCAGTTGAGCACGCTCATTAATGCCGGCTTGCCGCTGGTACAGGCACTTCGTACAGTCAATCAGCAGACCACCAGCAAGCCGCTCAAAGTAGTGCTCGGCAAGGTGATAACAGATGTTGAGGCAGGGTCGGCCCTGTCGGCGGCCATGGCCCGCCACCCGCAAGTCTTCAACCGAGTTTACATAAGCCTTGTGGCCGCTGGCGAAAGCTCTGGTACGCTCGACAAAGCCCTAGATCGCCTCGCCATCCAGCAGGAAAAGGACGCTGACCTTATCAGTAAGGTGCGCGGCGCTATGGTGTATCCGATTATCGTGCTGCTCGTTATGGTTGCCGTTGTGGCATTTATGCTGGTTCGGGTATTGCCGCAGGTGCAGGTGATGTATGAGGGCGTTCCCGGCGCTGAGCTGCCGATGATTACGAAGTTGCTTCTGGCCGTCTCACACTTTGTTATCGATTTCTGGTGGATTATTGTCATCCTGGTAGGCCTGGGGATATTCTTTACCTCTCGCTGGGCGCAAACCGTTGCCGGGCGGCGGTTTGTTGATCGGCTGAAGATGCGTATGTGGCCGATCGGTCCGCTGTTTATGAAGATGTACATGGCCCGCTTTGCACGAACCGGCGCAACGTTGGTGGGCAGCGGCGTGCCGTTAATCCAGATGCTGGAGATTACGGGCGACGCTGTGGACAATGTGCATATTAAGGACTCGCTCGATAAGGCGGCCGACAAGGTAAAGGGCGGACGCGCTCTGTCCGACACCCTACAGAATGATCCGAATTTCCTGGAGTTGATACCCAGCATGCTACGTATCGGTGAGCAATCCGGTTCGCTCGAGCAGATGCTGGGCAAAACGGCCGACTATTATGAGAAGGAAGTTGACGATCAGATAAAGGCTATTTCGACGGTTATTGAACCGGTGCTGATGATCATGCTCGGTATTATGGCATTCGTCATTGTTGCCGCGGTGCTACTGCCGATTTATAGCTTGGCCGGCCAGTCATTTATACGGTAAGCATTAACACGGGTAGGAAATAAGTGCTTGCACGGCGGGCATGCTTTCCGGTATCATCAAAACATAAGCATGATAACTTAGTATAAGGGGATCCAAAAGCTATGCCGTCAAGAATGAATAAGACTCGAAAGGAGGGCTTCACCATTGTCGAAGTCCTGATCGTGCTGGCGATCATCGGTTTAATCCTGCTTGTCGTGTTCCTCGCAGTGCCTGCGCTGCAGCGTAATGCCCGCAACACACAACGTAGCACGGACGTTGGCAATATCTTGAGTGCTATCAGCGAATACGTCGGCAACAACAACGGGCAATTGCCGGCAACCAATGGCAGTATCAACGGCTCTGGTAGTCAGTTGACTATCGGCGCACAGGGTAGCAACCAAATTCCGGTGCAGCTTGGCTACTACTCGGTTTCTGACATTAGCATCACGGATAACTCTCCAGGCAACCTGTCCAACCCGGGTAATAACAACGACGCATCGCAACGCGACAAGGTTCGTATTGTTAAAGGTGCGAGCTGTAGTACCACTACGATCGGTGACGCAGTGCCTGCTAGCAGCCGTTCGTTCGTAGCCCTGTATTACCTCGAGCCCGACTCCAAGCAGTGCCGCTCGTCATAGCTTGGCGCCCTCTTAGACGAATTGGATACAACCCGCGCGTTGCCGCGGGTTGTATGGTACTATAGGTTCATGTTCCTGATCGTGCTTCTGCTTATTGTCCTCGGGCTTTTATTCGGCAGCTTTGTAAATGCGCTAGTGTGGCGCCTCCACGAAAAGAAAAATTGGATTTCGGATCGGTCGGAGTGCCCGCATTGTCATCACAAGCTTGGGGTGCTGGACCTTGTGCCGGTCTTTAGTTGGCTATTCTTAAAAGGCAAGTGCCGCTATTGTCATAAGCCGATACCAGACAGCCCTCTGGTGGAGCTGGCGGTGCCGGCACTCTTCGTGGCGTCTTATCTGTTCTGGCCAGAGCCATTTGGTGGCACCGGACTTGCTTCGTTCGTTGTTTGGCTGGTATTTGTCGTCGGCTTCGTGGCCTTGGCTGTATACGACCTCAAATGGATGCTACTGCCTGACGTTATCGTTTTCCCGCTCATAGGCCTGGCGATGTTGTATGTACTTGGCCGTTCTGTACTGACCGGCGACTGGAGCGAACTGGTCGGCGGCCTGGCCGGCGCTGCTGCAATCAGCGGATTATTTTATGCAATCTATGTCGTTTCGAAAGGGAGGTGGATCGGATTTGGCGATGTTAAGCTTGCCGTCGTGCTTGGCTTGCTCGCAGGCGACATCGTGTCTGCACTGCTCGTGCTGTTTATTGCCTCACTGATCGGCACATTGCTATCGTTACCATTGGTGCTGACAGGCAAGGCCGGTCGCAAGAGCCATTTGCCGTTCGGTCCGATGCTTATTGCTGGTATGGTGGTGGTTATGCTGTTTGGTCAAGCGATTATTGACTGGTATGCAAACTTGGTGCTCTATGCATGACGATTGCTGAGCAGAGGGCTAAATGCTTATGGTATACTGTAACCATATGAGAGGGGGCCAGCGTTCTTTCGGCCGTATTGCACGGGAGTGGCTGCGCGTGTGGCGTTCTTTGGCTGCCCCGCGCCTCGGTGGGTATACAGTAATAGAGGTGCTGATTGTATTGGGTGTTACGGCGCTGTTGTTTTTTAGTGCTGCAACCATGATTGTCGGTCGCCAGAATCGTACTGCATTTGAGCAAGCGATCCGCAATATCCATTCACAGATACAGGCAGTTATCGATGAGGTTGTGATCGGCCATTATCCTGACATAACCAACATTGATTGCGTGGCTACCGGTTCCGGGCCGCGGGTAACGTTCGGATCAGGCAGCCAGGGTACAAATGGTGCGTGCATCTTCATGGGCCGAGTCATACAGTTTGGGGTAGCAGGGACCGACCCCGAGCAGTTCAAGACATACACTATAGCTGGTCTCAGGACTGACGGTTCTGGCACAGCCGTGCAGAGCATCAGTCAGGCGCGGCCTATGCTTGTCGCACCCAGTAGTACGCAGTCTGATATCCCAGATCTCTCAACTACGGACATTTTGGAACACGGGTTAACCACGAGCTTCATGGTATACGGCAATACTGACGCGCCGATCGGCGGCATTGCTATCTGGCAGGGATTACCCGCACAATCCGGCGGCTCACTCCTCTCCGGCTCGCAGACGGTGGCTATCAGCCCGATAGTTAACACTACTTTAGCCATGGGAGCGCAGCAGTTCGTGAGCGCTGCCAACGAGAATCTGGCCAGTAGTCCGCTGGACGACCCAAATGGCATACGGATTTGTTTTGTCAGCGGCGCAACAGAACAATCTGGCCTCATTACTATTGGTGGCAACCAGCGGCCGCTTAATGTAACGTTAGATATAAAGAGCAACAGGACATGTTCGTAAGGCATATATACGACCAGCACCGGGAACGCGGAGACACCATCGTCGAGGTGTTAATTGCGGTCGCGGTCGTGGCGCTGATTCTGGGTGGCGCTTACGTTGCAACCAATCGCAATTTGCTCCTCGTGCGCAGTTCTCAGGAGCGGGTAAATGCACTCAAGCTGGCAGAGTCGCAGATCGAGCAGATCAAGGGATTAGCCTCCACCGATCCTGACAAATTGTTTACTACCGCTGGCCCCAATGTATCGCCTAATCCATTCTGCATTGCCAAATCAAGCGGCCTTCCTGTTCCTGCTGACAATTCGGCGTGCACGGTTAATTTGTCAGGCGATCCTGCGCCGTCTGGCGTTGAACCGCGTTTCAGCATATCCATTACGCGCACAGGGAATGATTTTGTATTAACGGAGCAGTGGACTGATGTGTCCGGCCGGGTGACCGACCAGCTGCAATTGAGGTACAGAGTATATGGTAACTAAGCGCGAGCAAGGCTTCACCATTCTCGAGCTTATGATCGCCACCATGGTATTTTCGGTGGTGCTGTTGCTGGTGACGGCCGGTATCTTGCAAGTATCGAGGGTGTACTACAAGGGCCTCACGGAGTCAACAACGCAGAGTACGGCGCGCAACATCATCGACACGCTGGCTCAGGCCATACAGTTCAGCGGCGCGGAGGTAACCGAAACGCATAACGTGAATCCAGGTAAGGACGATAGTTTTTGTATAGGAAACAAGCAGTACAGTTACCGGCTCGGCTCGCAGGTTATGAACAACCCAAGTAGCAGCGACCAAGCGTGGCATGCGCTGGTCGAACGTACCGTCAGTGGCTCCTGCAGCGGTATTGCCGCGCAGTCGTTGAACCAGCAAAACGTGGTTGGTCGCGACTTGATAGGGCAGCGCATGCGCCTCGCTAAGCTGGTGGTCAAGGATCTCGGCGATGGTCGCTATGAGATAACCGTCCGTGTCGTGTACGGCGATGCCGATCTGCTGCACAGTCCGTCGAATCCTAACAGCCCGATAGAGACAGCGGCCATGAAGCCGGATGCCACATGTCGGCCAGTTCGCGCCGGCACCCAATTTTGTGCAACAGCAGAACTTAGCACTGTTGTGGTAAAAAGGGTACAATAAACATGAGCATGGTACGCAAGATGAGCAAGCAGGAACGTCGCGAAGCTGGCATGGTGGCTATCATGGTCACCCTTATTCTAATGGTTGTCATTAGTTTGCTTGTGCTCGGTTTTGTGCAGATAACCCGCCGTAATCAGCGTCAAGCACTGGACCGTCAGCTGAGCTCGCAGGCGTTTTATGCTGCCGAGACTGGCGTGAATGACGTAGCCCGGCTCATTGATTCGGCCGCACCGGGTACAACCATCCCGCCCAAAGAGAATTGCGACTCGAGCGGCGATCCTTTCTACGGCTCACTCAATCCGGTCATCGGCCCCGCCGAAGATCAGATACAATACACCTGTATCTTGGTGGATCCGACCCCGAATTCGTTGGAGTATCGCGGCATAGGCACCACCGGCACGGTCTTTCCTGTTGTTGCCGAATCCGGTTCGATCGGCAGTATCAGGCTGACTTGGACACCGGTACCGGGCGATGATGGAGACCCGCCGCCCACGCAGGAGTGTCCAACGAGCTCATCACTCAACTCATCTACGGCATTTTCCGATGTCAGCAATTGGCGATGCGGCTATGGACTGCTTCGGTTTGACCTAGTGCCTACGTCGGGTTTGTTGAGCATGAGCGGGCTGCAGAACACATTGATGACTACCTTTGCTGTGCCGCTCAGATCCGGCGGCACTTCGACCATAACATATTCGGGCGCGCCGGCTAACAGCCGGGTAGGAACGGCTTGTACCAACACTTCCTGCCGGTTGACGATCAACCTGTCGCCGGCTGGCACGCGGTACCACATGCGCGTTCTCTCGCTATATAAGGAGCTGGTTACGCTGACTGTCGAGGCGTTCAGCGGACCGAACGCCACTGGTGATGTGGTGAGCTTGCGGGAAGCACAGGTTCTGGTTGATTCAACCGGCAAAGCACAAGATGTCCTGCGGCGCATCCAAGTGCGATTGCCGCTCAGTTCCAGCCTCAACAGCATGGGCGACTACGCCATACAGAGCACCGAGGCGGTTTGTAAACGATTTTCTGTTATGGACGGCCGGTTCCAGTCCTTTGCAAACAGTGTCGTGCCGGGCGTGGGAGACAATTCGGCCTCGACCGACAACCCGCTTTGCGATTGATTGGCTCTCAATCAAGCTTGCCTGCGGCCGTGGAAGCGCTCATGCACGCTCTTTAGATGCGGGTCAGTAACGTGTGTGTAAATTTGCGTGGTAGCGATATTACTGTGGCCGAGCATGGCCTGGACTGACCGCAGGTCAGCACCGTTCATTAGTAGGTCGGTTGCGAAGCTGTGCCGGAGTGTGTGAGGTGTGACGTGCTTGGTAATACCTGCCAGCAGGGCATAGCGGCTCACAATGCGTTGCACGCTGCGCGCGGTTAGGCGGTGAAAATTACCGGATAGATCGACTGCCTTGGTGCCATTGTAGCGGATAAAGAGTGGACGAGTGTTGTCCTGACGCTTGTCCAGATAGCGGGCAATCCAGTCGGCTGCCTCCTGGCTGATAAAGACTGGGCGGTCCTTTTGGCCCTTGCCCCGCACCATAAATTCGCGGCGTTTGAGGTTAACATGGTCGCGATCCAGGCTGACGAGCTCCGATACGCGCAGGCCACTCGAAAACAGCAGTTCCAAAATGGCGCGGTCGCGTAGGCCTATTTCGGTGGTGATGTCTGGTTGTTCAAATAAGCGCCCTAGCTCGTCAATGGTGAGGAACGTTATTTTATTATGGCGCGGCAGTTTAGGCAGCTCGATTTTATCTGCCGCCAGTGCAGGGATATCACGCTTGGCGCAGAATTTCAGGAACATGCGCAGCGCAATAAGGTGGTAACTTTGCGTTTTGACTTGCAATTCGTCGGAAATGTTTGTACCCAGCCGGGCCAGCCACAGCCGCCATTTGCGGACCAGCTCCGGCGTTATCTCGCCCACCCTCAGATCATTACCCGCAAAATCTATGAGGCGGGTCAGGTAATGATCGTAGTTACGAATGGTTTTTTGTGACCGGTTTTGCTCGATTTCGAGGTATTCCAAAAAATCGGTTTTTGCTCTTGAAAATAACATAAGTACTATCATTGTACGACACTATGAAAAGTATGCCCATATCTGTTACAATGTCCCCATAGTAAAAAAGGGAACACATGGAACGGACGTTAGTTATTCTTAAACCTGACGCGCTGCAGCGCGGTATCGTTGGTGAAATTATCACCAGATTTGAGCGTGTTGGGCTTAAAATAGTAGCTACCAAGATGCTCGCTCCGAACGAGGAGCATTTCTACCAGCACTACGAGGGAATCAGTAAGATGATTTCCCGCCGTGGCCGCGAAGCCTTTGAGGTCACGCTGCAAATGATGCAATCTGGCCCGGTGTTGGCCATGGTGCTCGAGGGTATCGAGGCCATCGAGCAGGTGCGCAAGATGGTCGGCCCGACCGAGCCCAAGGCTGCGCCGCCAGGGACCATCCGCGGCGATTACGCACACATTAGTTTTACCTACGCCAACGACAAGAATCTGGCAGTTGCCAACCTGATCCACGCTTCGGGCAACAAGGAAGAGGCCGAGGCAGAGATCGCCCACTGGTTTGCAGAAAGCGAAATATTCAGCAGCTACGAAACCGTGCACGCACCTTTCACTCAGCCGAAGCCAAAGAAGGCTTAACGAACGGTTCGGGCGCTCGCGCCCGCCGCGCCCCCATAGTTCAATGGATAAAATAACTCCGTCCTAAGGAGGAGCTCCAGGTTCGAATCCTGGTGGGGGCACCAAACAAATAGCAGCGCAGCAGATATTCCTGGACGCGTCAGTATTGCTAGGCTCATCGCTGCAAAACAGGGTACAATAAAGCTTATGGCCGAAAAGTATTTCGCAGACCAGTTCGACGACGAAGAAGTGCTGCTGGTCTTCCGCAAGCACCCGATAGTGATGCGCCGCGGCTTTATAGCTGCAATGGTAATGTTGCTGTTGGGCTCGGTGCCGGCGCTTTTTAATCCAACGTACACCACCTATTTTGTTGGTATGGGTGTAGCACTTGTGCTGGCGGTGCTCGTCATGTTGCCGTCGTGGATCGGCTGGTATTTCAGTGTGTTCATCGTGACCGACCAGCGGCTTATACAGATTACGCAAAAAGGATTATTCAACCGTAGCGTTATCGACATGCGCCTTAATCAGATACAGATGGTAAATTACCAGATCGCTGGCCTGCAGCAAACGCTGCTCGGTTTTGGTACAATTATGATGCAAACGATCGTGGGGGATTTGGTGATTCACGAGATTCACCATCCTGCCAAGATACAGAAGAAACTGCTCGAGATACTGAGGGACAGGGGTGCGAACGTTGCAGCAGCACCTGTGGCCGTCCCCATAGACAATTCGATGCAGGAACTCCAAGAAGATGAAGCACAAGATTAAGGAACTGCTTAAGAAACGGCCGTACCGCCGGCCCAAGCTCGAAGAATCGTTGCAAGAGGCGATCAGTAATATTCCGCGCATCACGAACGAAACGGTCGCCGAACACCGCGAAGAAGTGTTGGGTGCGGCGCGCAAGTTTATCTATCCGCTCCAGCATTCGCTTAGGAAAATCGTTATTATTTCCGCCGCCATTTTTGTTGCACTCACAATCGCCTTTTTTGTCTACTGCATTCTGGCCTTGTATCGTTTCAATAACACCTCAACCTTTATTTACCGGGTAAGCCAGGTTATCCCGTTCCCGGTGGCCAAGGTCGGCTCGGATTTTGTCAGCCAGGAAAGTTATTTGTTTGAGATTAGGCACTACATTCACTACTACCAGACACAGCAGCGCGTGGACTTTAGAAGTGAATCCGGCAAACAGCAACTGGAGGCGTTCCGCAAAGCTGCGCTGGAGTCGGTCATTAATGATGCCTACGTTAAGCAGCTGGCTAAAAAGCACAAAATTACTGTCAGCGAACGAGAAGTAGACTACCAGATTAACTTGCTGCGCGAACAGAATCGTCTGGGCAGCAGCGACGCAGTGTTTGAGGATGTCTTGAAAGAATTTTGGGGATGGTCGGTGCAGGATTTCCGCCGCGAGCTAAAGCAGCAGCTTCTTGCCCAAAAGGTTGTATCCGCCCTCGACATAGATACGCACAATCGTGCACAAAATGTACTCAATGAACTAAACAAAGGTGTTGATTTTGCTGAACTCGCGCGTCAATATTCCGAAGACCCGAACACAAAAGAGAACGGCGGCGATTACGGCTTTGCAATTGAACCAACAAATCGCGACCTATCACCGCAAGTCATCGATGTGCTGTTTAAGCTACAACCCGGCCAGCATTCCGGCATAGTCGAAACGCCGCTCGGTCTTGAGATTCTCAGGGTCCGCGAAAAGGACGGCAACAGCATCCGCGCGTCACACATTTACTTCAACTTCAAACCAATAGAAACGTACATCGAGCCACTCAGAGAAAGCCAGCGGCCGCGTACATTCATTAACCCCTGAGAGACGTTACGGTAACATAATTCGCGCTTCATATTGCTTTTTAGTTTTCTTTTTGTTATGATTACCCCTGTTACCTGAGGCTACTAGGTGACAGAGATACAAGGGCTCGTAGTGAAGAGGCCTATCACGCCTCCCTGTCACGGAGGAGATCGCCGGTTCGAATCCGGTCGGGCCCGCCAGTCATGATTCCGGTTGCTAGAATGCAACAAACTAAGTGGCTCTCTAGGTGTTAGAGCCACTTTTTTATTGCCCAAATACCAGTTCGAACCTAAGAACATCATCAGTCTTCGGCGCTCATCATCATTGGCTATCTCAAAAACCTCACCCAGATTGACTACTTCGCTAAACGTCTCTTTTGCTAGTTCTAGCCACCTTTCGGCGTCAGTGTTTGAAGTGGCAAGAAGCTCGGTGGTTCTAGCCAGAGTATCTTCATGCTTCTGAGCCCGCAGCTTGTAACGTTCGTCTGTGATTACACCGGCCTCTAATTTCTCATCAAGCGTATCGAGTGCCTTACGTGCCTCGCGTTGTTGTTTAAGCCAGGCAGGCCTATGCTGGTCGCGCTTCATTATGTAATCGCTATAGTGCCTATCAAGCCAACGGTGGCACTCTACGCCGTCCTCCGCAGAAATTTCGTACTCTTGCATGCGGGATTTGATTTCTTGCTCAAGAAGCGCCGCCGCTACTTGCTGTTCCTTGCACTCGACCTTTGTGCTTTTCTTTGTGCAGGTATAAAAGACATACTCGGCATGCTTACCGTTAGCAAGTGTTTTAGGTTTGGTGTATGCCGTAATGTTGAATCGACAGTTCCCACAGAGAACCATGCCCTTATAAGGGTAGTAGCGACCGGAAGTTGTAGCAGGCTTGTCACGCTTCTTGGCACGAACCCAGCCCATTCGTAGCTGTGCTTGATCGAAAAGCTCTACCGAAATAAGCGGCTCATAGCTTCCTTGATGCCATACCTCGCCGCCATATCTGAATACCCCGGTATAGGCGCGTCTCTGCAATAACTCGGCCAGCGTTTGCTTGCCCAACGTATTGCCTTTGCGGGACGATAGACCTATATTTTTAGCTTCTCGCCAGAGATCGTGAAGCGTGTGTAAACCTGTTGCCGCCATTTCGAATAGTCTAACGACCTTGGGCGCTTTATCTGGATCGGGCACGATATTACGTTCGCCCGGGCCAACGATAGCGTTGATATAGCCAATGGGGCCGGGGCCGGGGTACTGCCCGTGATTACGCTTAGTCTCAAAACCTTCCTTAACCTGGTCGCTTAGATCGTCTGTATTGCGCTTAGCAAGCGCAAACTCAATACCCAGAAACATCTTGTCATTCGTTGTATTGGTGCGTATTGCGCCATAACCACCCCATTCACAGATAGCCACAATGACCACGTCGAGATATATATACGGGAAGAAAATGGAAAGTTCTACCTAACCGACGATGGCGAGACGCTCGGCGACCTAACTATGTCGGGCACCGATATAAATGGGCCTAAGCGACAAGCTGTTTTCCTCGCAACCATCAATGGCCTAGGTGTACAGACTGATATGGAATCGTTGTTTGTTGAGGCTGATGCAGCAACTCTGCCACAGAAAAAACATGCCCTGATTCAGGCCATCCTCGCTGTGAACGATATGCACATGATGTCGCGCGAAAACGTGCTAGCCTTCTTTAAGGAGGATGTTATGGCGTATTTTAGAGAGAAGATACGTATACCATTTGTGCCCGATATTAAACTCCCCGGCAAAACCGGCTACGATCACAGTATTGATTTCATATTCCCGGCCACGTCTTCTAGCCCTGAACGGCTGGTCAAGACCGTGAACAAAGCCACTAAGGACAGAATACAGTCGGTAGTGTTTACGTTCTTTGATGTCCAAGCGCTTCGGCAAGAAGAAAACCAAAGCATTCTGATATATAACGATGCCGAGGCTGAACTGAACGCTGACGCCAAGAAGGCATTGAGCCAATACTCTGTTTCGGCCATTCCGTGGAGCGCCAAAGAATCGCTCGTGGCCTCATTCGTGTAGGGTATCGGCGACTGGCGCGGTTACAAAACCTCCGTACTTTCAAGCGTGATGTCGCGCCAAGAGATTGACGTGCTAACGCTTATATGGTAGTATTTACTTATGTCCGGCCGCTACACCGAAAACGGATACTACGTATGCGACTCCGAACCTACTCATGGGCGGGGTGGTGGTCATGCACGCGTTACTGCGAGAGAGCTTGAGACTCGTCGCGGCTCCGTTATCGTCGATATGTCCGGCAGTCACCTTGAAGAAGTGCCTAGCGGTGAGGGTAAGCGGCTATTCACTAGTGGACTATCCGGGTGCACGGCAATTGGCATAATTGCACAAGATGCGTCGGGCAAACGCACAACTTTTTTGCAACACGCCGACCCTTTCCAGATGATTTTTCGTGATATGGGCGGTGTGTCTTTACCTCGCGTTGACGCCGTATCTGGCAAGGCAATTATTATGGCTCAAGGCTACGGTTCGCCCGTTGCGTTAAGTGAGGCTGGCGATAGGCCGCCGCACCTAGAGCAAGCGGATGTGGTGTACGATATAGCTCATCAACTAGGACAAATGGTTGGAACAGAGAATGTCCACATAGTACCTTACAGCGCGATAAAGCGAACTGACAGCAACCCATACGCTAATTCACTAGTCGTAGACGTGTCCCAGGACGGGCTCGGCACTTTCCTGGCTGACGGTTGGTATAGTGCCTAGGTTTATAAAGTAGTTCAAGACTTCCAAGGTAATGGCCCGCCAACGAAAAAGCACCACAAGATAGGTGGTGCTTTTTCGTTTTGGTTATAATTTGATCATGAATTATGTAGGTCTGAAGCGCGGAACAGTTAAGCTTGCACCGTACGATGAGATGTGGCCCAGGCTATTTGAGGCAGAGAAGGAAAGGTTACTAAAAGCGCTTCGTGGCATAATTTTTGAGGTTGAACACATTGGTAGTACTGCAATCCCTGGATTGGCTGCAAAGCCGCTGATTGATATGATGGCATCGGTTAAATCATTAAGTGATTATAAGAAGGCGATTGAGCCGCTTAGAGAGCTTGGGTATGAATATATGCCAGAACGTGTCTTTGCTGACCGTGTTTTCTTTCCCAAGGGTCCAGAAGAAAATCGCACATTCCATCTTAATTTAGTCGAGAAGGGCAGTAGGCAATGGGATGAAGCGCTGCTTTTTAGAGACTATTTGCGTACGCATCCTGAAGAGCGTAATGAATATCAACGCTTAAAAGAGAGGCTTGCCCAGACTTTTGCTGAGAATCGCGAAATGTATACAAAAGGCAAAAATGAATTCATAAGTAAGGTGCTTGAAGTAGCAAAAACAGACAGAAGCATCTATTGAATAATCAATTTATTCATTACAATTTTACTAACTGTGCGGTCATTATGGCTGAGTAATTTATATAGACAGTAAAGTCAAGCGAGAATATGCTCCACAGTTCCAGATGTATGCTATAATAATCAGCGCAATTGCCACCTTAGCTCAGTTGGTTAGAGCACCGCTTTCGTAAAGCGGGGGCCCGGGGTTCGAATCCCCGAGGTGGCTCCATTTTTCACCTAGCTTACAAAAGACGGACAGCGCGGGTATCGTATAGTGGCTATTATGCAACCTTCCCAAGGTTGAGAGGAGAGTTCGATTCTCTCTACCCGCACCAGGTTTTGAACTCGACGAACGCGATCAGCAGTTTTACAATAGAACCAACATGACGCCCGCCGTGCCAAAAAAATATCTCCACGACAAGTTAGTGCTGCTCCTGGTAAGTGCCAACATCTTTCTGGCGTTCCTTTGTGCGGCACTGGTGTTTTTGCGCTTAAATCTTGGACAGGGCGCGGAAGGCTACATTGTTGAATACCGCTCTAACTTGGGAATTAGCGCTTTTAGAGTTGGCGGGGTGGACGGCATGTTGAGCTTTGCCATATTTGCGGCAGGATTGGCCGTGCTAAACGTGCTGCTTAGTATCCGTATGTATAACATACGCCGTGAGCTGTCTTTGGCTGTGCTGGCCGCAGGCCTGCTGCTCCTGTTGTTGGCGACGATAGTCAGTAATGCGCTAGAGATCGGAAGAGCGTCGTGTAG